>NZ_DJBA01000065.1:0-41075 GCF_002435615.1 Clostridium sp. UBA5988
GGTGAATAATTCAGGATAAATACTTAGCAAAACAGGAACAGTTTTCTTTTAAGGTTGTTGTTATAATAAAATTAACTTATTAGAAGGGGGCAGTTAGAGGTGACATTGAATTAAAGAAAGAATGGAAAATCGTATTAGTACAAGGTCATTGTATAGTATGTCCCCCAATAAGTATTTATGATAAATCAAGGAAGAAAGGTGATAAATGATGTTAAGTTATTATGGTAGATTATCTTCAGAAGTATATGATATGGATAAGCCTATAGGGCATTCTTTTGGAGATGTAGAATTTTACATGAATAGATTAGAGTCTTGCAAAGGACCTATTCTTGAACCTGCAACAGGAACGGGGCGTATATTAATTCCGCTTTTAGAAAAAGGATTAAATGTGGATGCATTTGATATTTCAAAAGAAATGTTAAATATATGTGAGCATAATTGTAAAGAAAGAGGTTTGAATCCTAAACTTTTTGAAGCTAAAATGGAGTCTTTTTCACAAGATACAAAATATGATGCTATTATAGTGCCAACGGGAACCTTCCTTCTACTACATAATAGAGAAGATTCAATAAAAGCATTACAAAACTTTTATAGGCATTTGTCTAATGGTGGTAGATTAATTGTTGATATATTTTTGCAAACAGATATTTCAACAGGTACAGTTTCCACAAAAACTTGGGACTGCACTAATGGAGATATAATCACATTAGAAAATAAAATTGTAGAGGTTGACTATATAAATCAATATACCATTTCCCATGGGAGATATGAAAAGTGGCGTGAAGGGGTACTTTTACAAACTGAATTGGAGCGGTTCCCATTAAGATGGTATGGTGTAGAAGAGTTCAGACTAATACTTGAAAGTATAGGATTTAAAAATATTGTGATTTCTTCAGACTATAAATTTGGTCAGTATCCATCGAATTCTGAGCAAGTCGTTACCTTTGAAGCTGTTGCTGTTAAATAGAAGTATCTTAATGTTCCCTCAGACTACGGTTTGAGGGATTTTTCCTTTAGGGAGTGAACAAATACGAAAAAGTAATGGCTTTGTGTGGTAGATATAAAAAGTTATATTTAAATTTTTGATTAATTATAAATGTTAACGTAGATAAAAAATTACAAATAATATAATATTAATATATAATATTCTCGTATGAAGGTGAAATTTATGAAATGGTTACTAGAAAAATATAATGTGAAAACTATAAAACCATATTTATGGATATTTTCCATAGGAGTAATTAGTATATGCTACTTTCTTATAAATCATTATCAAAATCCCAAATTACATTCTTTATATACAGATATAGATGATTTAATTCCTTTTGTAAGTGTATTCATTATTCCATATATGATGTATATGCCAAATTTAATAATCTCACTTATAATAATGTGTTATTGTGATGAGGAAAGATATTTCATTTCACTTTTGACTTTAAATATAGTTAATTGTATTTGTCTTATAATTTATCTAAATTTTCAAACCTATGTTCCAAGGCCAATAATAATCCATGATGATTTTCTATGCAATTTTGTAAAGTTTATTTATAGTAGGGACAACCCCTATAATTGTTTTCCTAGTATTCATGTAGCAGCAACTTTTTCAGCTTTAAAGGGAATAAATAAGCTTAAAAATATGACAACAAAATATAAGATTGGATTTAATATAGTTGGATGGTTAATTATAATCTCAACTCAATTTGTAAAACAACATGTGATTATAGATTTGTTGGCTGGATTAGTTTTAGTGGAGGCTGTTTATAAGATTATAGAATACTTATTTTACAATAAAAATTACCTAAAGGGATTTATTAAAAATAAAAAGAAAGATGATGAAAAGGGTATGGCACAATAACTATGAAGTTGTGATATTATCCCCTCTCAGGCTTATGTTTGAGAGGGGTCTTTTTATGGTGTCATTTTTCTTGTTCTTTTATAAACATATTTTTAATTTTGTGCTGGGTAACTACAACATATCAAAGAAATCCATGTAATTAATTTCCATATCAAAGTTAGAGCTGAAGATATAATGAAATTTAATGTATAGGTAAATTCAATTAAATGGCAACTTTCTATTTGAAATTCAAATTAGACTGCCTTAAGTGTAAAAGCTATAATTAAGAGTATTGATGTATGGAGGGGAATTATGGGTACTAACATAAATATTGTTTCGGGATTTTTAGGGTGTGGAAAGACAACATTTTTAAATAAAGTAATTCCAAATATGCAAGGAAGTAATGCTTTAATTGAAAATGAATTTGGCAATATTGGCATTGATGGGGATTTAATACAACATAGCCTTCCAATTAAAGAGATTTATTCAGGATGTATTTGTTGTACAGTTAAAGAAAATTTTAATAAAGCCTTAGAGGAGTTAGTCTTAGAGTATAAACCAGATAATATATTTATTTAGCCTTCTGGTGTAGGTAGTTTATCAGATATACTAAAGGTTTGTAATAGGGTTTCCTCAAATTCAACCTTAAATGTAAAGATTAGGGATGTTATCACCATTGTAGATGTAGATTCCTTCAATGATTACAGTGAGAACTTTGGAAGTTTTTATTCAGATCAAATAGAAAATGCTCAGATAATTTTTTTAAGTCATTTTGAGAATCTAGTGGATAGTGAAGTTGAAGAGATTATTGAGAAAATAAGTTTAATAAATCCCAAGGCTACAATTTTTAAAGAGCCATGGATTTCTTTATCAGGGGAAGAAATTGTTGAAACAATAAACAGTATGGAATCCTATGATATTGAGTTAAAGGATAGGCCTGCCTTTCTGGCAGCTAATAAGATGTTTGAAACTTTTTCTATAGATAAGCTAAGGGCTTTTTCAGAGGAAGAAATAGATAAAATATTACTTTCTTTAAATCAACAGGAGTATGGTTTTATTGTAAGAGCTAAGGGAATTGTTCAGCTTTCTACAAAGAAACTGGTTTACTTTGATTATACCCCACATCATTATCATTGGGAGTATTTAGAAACGGTAAAAATCACAAAGGTAACCGTAATTGGCAGTAACTTAGATAAGAAAAAAATAGTAGGAATTTTTTATTAATAAATTAGGGGGAGTACCATGGGAAAAATAATTGATTATAAATGTACATATGGTAATGAACAGGTAATTAGTAAAGAAATTATTGAAAAAACCAATTTGAAGTTTCCCGATGCATATAAAAATTGGGATAGTATGGTGACACTTGCCAAGGAGCTTAAGGAATACTATAAGGCAAATGTTTGTACACTACCCTTCTGTCATACTGTGGAAGGGGAGGCACTAGGGGGAAAAGTTAATCTTGGGGATGAGAACATAGGACCAAGAGCCAAAGAATATATTTGTACAACTACAGAAGAACTGCTAGATTTACCTAAAATTGATTTTTCAAAGGGAAGAATTTACGAAGTATTAAAAGCCTGTAAATCTTTGAGACAACAAGGTGAAAATGTGGTTTTAAATGTTTCGGGACCATTTACAATAATGAATGTTTTAATTGAACCAAGGGTTGTTTTCAAAAGCTTTAGAAAGAATCCAGAGTTAATTAGGGAAGTTTTTAATAAATTTCAACATGAAATAATTGAATTTATAGAAGAAGCACAAAAAGTAGGAGTAAACATCATTAGCTATGCAGATTCTTCTGGGGGAGTTAATATTCTTGGACCTAAGTTTGCAGAACAAGTAGTGGAAATGTTTACTTATCCTTTATTAAAAACAATGGATAAAATCATAAATGAAGAAATCATAATAGTACTTTGTCCGAAAACTACTTTTTCTTTACTAGGAACAGATAAAGCAGTGTGGAAGGATGTTTCCTTAGGAGGACCTTCAAACTATGAAGAAGGCTGCATCAAGGCTATTGGACTAGCAAAATTTGTTGGACAAACATGCATGAAAAATAAAGATTTTCAGTTAAAAGATGGGGTTATTAAAACCCTTGAATTACTATAAATAAATAACACCTTAAAAAGAAAAATGCTTAATATAGCTTAGAAAGAAGGATGTAATATGATATCTCCAAGAGAACGATTAAATATGGTTTTGAGCGGAGAACAGGTTGATAGAGTTCCATGTATTTGTCCTGGTGGCATGATGAACATGGTTACAACAGAAGTAATTGAAGACCTTGGAATAGATTTTTCAAAGGCTCATAGTAATGCGCAAACTATGGCTGATTTGGCTACTGCAGTATATGAAAAGGGCTGTTTTGAAAATTATGGAGTTCCTTTTTGTATGACCATTGAGTCTGAAGAGTTTGGAGCAACGGTGAATATGGGGTCAAACATATATGAACCTCATGTTGTGGAGTATGCAATAGATTCAGTAAAGGAATGGACGAAACTCCATGAAATTAATTTTCAGGAGGGAAGAGCTAAAGTAGTTATTGATGCAATTAAATTATTAAAAGCAAAGGGAAATAATGTTCCTATTATAGGGAATTTAACAGGGCCAATAAGCACTGCTAGTTCTGTTATGGAACCTGTAGTATTTTATAAAGAGCTGAGAAAAAACAATGAAGAAGCTCATAAATATGTTGATTATGTTACGGATCAATTAATTTTATTTGCAAAGAAACAAATAGAAGCAGGGGCAGATATAATTGCTATTTCTGACCCTAGTGGAACTGGTGAAATCTTAGGACCTAAGCTATTTGAAGAATTTGCTGTGAAATATATTAATAAGCTAGTGGATGCTATTCAAGAATTAAAGGGAAAAACCATTGTGCACATATGTGGCCAAATGAAAAATGTGTATAAAGAGGTAAATAGAATAAAAAGTGATGTTCTAAGCTTTGACTCCATTGTTAGTATGAGTGAGGCACGAAAGAATTTAGGAGACAGATTACTTATGGGTAATGTAAGTACCTATACAATTGAATTTGGAGAGCCTAAGAAGGTTTCAGATTTGACTGAAAAATGTGTTAAAGATGGAGTGAACATAATTTCACCTGCCTGTGGACTTGGAATGAAATCTCCTCTTACAAATGTCAAAGCAATCCTTGAGACTTTAAAAAAGGAGATGCTATAGAAATGCCTAAGATTTTTATTAAACAGTTAGGTAAGGACTTTGAGTATGTTCCAAAGAAAAACTTACTACAGCTTTTATTAGAAAATGATATTTTTGTAGACAATCCTTGTAATGGAAATGGTACTTGCGGGAAATGTAAGGTCAGGATTTTGGAAGGAAATCTTCCTCCACTTTCCAAAGGGGAAAGAAAGCTATTGAAAGAAGATGAAATAAACGCAGGCATAAGGCTTTCCTGCTTGGTAGTACCAGAAGAAGATATTAAAGTTGAAATTCTTCAAAAGGAAAGAAAACATAAAATACTTACTACTGGGTATGTACCTGAATTTGAGTTTAATCCTGCCCTTTGTAAAAAAATCTTTGAAATAAAAATGCCTACTTTAGAAAACCAAAGTCCTTTTGAAGATTCTTTATGTGAGGCCCTTGGGACTAAAAAGGTAAATTGGAAATTACTAAGAGACTATGAAAGCAGCTATGGAACTGTAACTGGAGTATTTAATGACAGCGAGTTAATTGCCATTGAAGCAGAGGATACTACTGAGTTTCTCTATGGTGTTGCCATTGATATTGGAACTACAACGGTGGTTGCAGCATTAATTGATATGAACAATGGTGAGGAATTAGCTACAGCTTCAAGAATTAATCCCCAAAAGAAGTTTGGGTTAGATGTTTTAACTAGAATAACCTATGAATTAGAACATCCAGAAGGTTCAAAAGAAGAGTTACAGAAAACCATTGTTGAGGCTATCAATGAAATGGTTGAAGAGCTATGTAGTGAGGGAAAAGTAAGAAAAGAAAATATTTATGAAATTTCTATTGCTGCAAACTGTACCATGATGCATTTCCTTTTAGGTGTTGATGCAACATCAATTGGAAAATCTCCCTATGCTCCCGTATTTACAAAGGCAAAAAACATATCAGCAAGTGACCTTGGTATAAAGGCTGCTAAGTGTGCAAGAGTATATTGCCTTCCTTCAGTATCCTCTTATATTGGAGCTGATATAGTGGCAGGTGCCTATGTTTGTGAATTGCATAAAGCTGAGGAAAATATACTATTTATAGATATTGGAACTAATGGAGAGATAGTTTTATCTAAGGGTGGAAAGTTACTTTCCTGTTCCTGTGCAGCAGGACCAGCATTAGAAGGAATGAATATAAGTTCAGGTATGAGAGCAGCAGAGGGCGCTGTTGAAGATGTGGAAATCACTGAAAAAGGAGTATACCTTAAGGTTATAGGAGAGGAAGACCCTATAGGGATATGTGGAAGTGGAATACTAGCAGCAGTGAAAGAGCTTCTTAGAACAGGAATTGTAAAAAACAATGGAGCATTTATAAAAAAAGAACAGCTAGAAGAATCTGATTATCGCTATGAAATGATACAATTAAATGGGAATAAAAGAGAATTTCTATTGAAAAGTACTCCAGAGCAGCTACTAATAACCCAAGGGGATGTTCGTCAGGTACAATTAGCAAAAGGAGCTCTCCTTTCAGGATTTTACGCTTTGTTAAAACAGGCTAAGATTGATATGAGTGAATTAGATAAGGTGATGATAGCTGGACAATTTGGCGCTCATCTACCAGCAGATAGCCTTGTAGGAACAGGAATTTTGCCAGAAGAGGTAAAGAATAAACTAGTATATGTAGGGAATTCTTCTAAAACTGGAGCATACATGGCACTTATGTCTGTTAAAGTTAAGAAAGAAATAGATGAATTAGCAGGTGAAATGGAGTACATGGAACTTGGAGCCTCAGAGGGATATGAAAAATTATTTTCACAGTGTCTTATATTTGGAGATAAATAAGAAATCCCATTAAACAGATAAATAAAAGGCATATGACGTAGAGCATAGGTCATAAAATAAAAATATATGAATTACCTTTGAAAAAGCATAGGTAATTCATATATTTTTTTATTCTCGTTTAAGTAGAGAACCCAAATCTATGATTTGGTGTAAATCACTTACTCAGCGAACGCAGTGAGTCGAGTTTCAATTATTAAGTTGTTAGCTCTCTATTTGCTGTGAAATAAATTGCTTAATTTTAGATAAGCCTCCATGCTTAAATTTTAAGGTATAGTAATCCTTTGAAATATTAATAAGCTCAATATCAATTATATCTAAATTTAACAGTGCTTCCTCTATTTTTTCTAAAGTTCCATCTTGGGAATTTTCAATATCTGCTTGCTTTGTTTTTAATCTTATCCATTCCATAAGCAGAGTATTATAGTTGTTTTTTATAAAATCCATATTCAGGCCTCCTTAAAGTAAAATTATAAAATATAAGAATCATCGATATTACTCTTTATATTTTATAAATCTGTGTTTTATACCTTTTGGAATAAATTTAATTGTATTTGGGTATAAATATAATTAAATATAATCACTTATATTTTAACATAATAATATAAAATATAATATAACTAATCAAAGTATAGTTTAATCTAACTTGATTAATTATAACTATATATATATAATGATATATAAGTGATAATAATTGAATAAGTCAAGGGTAAGTAGAAAGCTTAACTTGTGAATTAACATATTTAGATTTTAAATTAAAAGCAAATAGAAAGATCCTAAACATAAATGGGGGTAAATTTTAATGAATGATAATATGAGTGATAATGAGATTATGACTGTTAGTGAGGTGGCAGAATATTTCAAAATAAGTGAAGTTACTACATATAAACTAGTGCAAGAAGGGAAAATTCCAGCCTTTAAAATTGGTAGGCATTGGAGAGTAAAAAGAAGTGATTTAACTGAGTTTATTGAAAAGTTAAAACGAGGAGAAAGAATATAAACTTAGTTTATAATAGGAGGATATGTTTTGAAAAGTAAGATTAAAAATAAAATTAGGGTTATATCTCTAGGGGGACTGGGAGAAATTGGTAAAAATATAACAGCCATAGAATATAAGGATGAAATTATTGTAATAGATTGTGGAATTTCATTTCCAGAGCCAGATATGTATGGTGTTGATCTAGTTATTCCAGACGTAACTTATTTGCTAGAAAATAAGGATAAAGTAAAAGGTTTTTTCTTGACTCATGGACATGAGGATCATATAGGAGCATTACCTTATGTGTTAAAACAACTTAATGTTCCAGTGTATGGAACTCGTCTAACTTTAGGGTTGGTGGAAAGTAAATTAGAAGAGCATAATATACTAAAAGATTGTGACCTTAATGTTGTGAAAGCTGGAAGTACTATAAAGTTAGAAAATATAAGTGTAGAATTTATAAGAAATAGTCATAGCATTGCAGATTCCTGTGCTATTGCAGTGCATACACCTATCGGTAGAGTTGTTCATACCGGAGATTTTAAAGTAGATTATACTCCAATTGATGGAGAGGTTATGGATTTACAAAGACTTTCAACCTTGGGAAAGCAAGGGGTATTATTGCTACTTGCTGATAGTACTAATGTGGAACGTCAGGGGTATACCATATCAGAAAAGGTAATTGGAGAATCTCTTAATAGGATTTTTGGTAAAGCAACAGGAAGAGTAATAGTGGCAACCTTCGCATCAAATATCCATAGGCTACAACAGATTGTAAATGCATCTATTTTCTATGAAAGGAAAATAGCCTTTAGTGGAAGAAGTATGGAAAAAATATCTCAAGTAGCAATGAATCTTGGGTATTTAAACATTCCTGAAGAGAGTATTGTTGGTATAAATGACATTGGTAAGTATGATAGTGAAAACATTACAATAATCACAACTGGTAGCCAAGGTGAGCCGATGTCTGCACTTACAAGAATTGCTGCAGGAATACACCGAAGTGTTCAAGTAGAAAAAGGTGATTTGGTTATTATATCTGCATCTCCAATACCAGGAAATGAAAAGTGTATATCAAATGTAATAAATGATTTATTTAAAAGGGGTGCTGAAGTTATATATAATTCCTTAGAAGAAATCCACGTTTCAGGGCATGCTTGTCAAGAGGAATTAAAGCTAATCCACTCTTTAGTTAAACCAAAATACTTTATGCCTGTACATGGAGAGTATCGTCATTTAATGCAGCATGGATTACTTGCTGAGAAGTTAGGTATGGATAAGTCTAATATATTTGTATCCCAAGTTGGTGATGTATTGGAAGTCCATAGCAAAGCAGCTACCATATCAGGTAAAGTAAAAACAGGAGCAATAATGGTAGATGGACTAGGTGTAGGAGATGTTGGAAGTAGTGTATTACATGATAGAAAATTATTAGCACAGGATGGAATTCTAACGGTAGTAATTACAATTAAAAAAGATTCTTATACTATAGTAGCAGGACCAGATATAATAACTAGAGGTTTTGTTTATGTTAGAGAATCAGAAAACATCATTAATGAAGCAAGAGATATTGTGTTAAAAGAAGTTGAAAAGAAATTAGCAGCTAAGGATATGAGTAGAAGAAATATAAAATTTGCAGTTAAAAACTCTCTATCACAATTCATATATATGAAGATTAAAAGAAGACCAATAATTATGCCAATAATTATGGAAGTTTAAAATGTAAAAACAATTATAGATTATCTATTTATTTAAAAACTATCAGAAGACAATATAATAGTAAATTATAATAAGCTTTGAATCTTGTAAATTAGATTCAAAGCTTATTTGTTTTGAGTCCTAAAATAATAATTACAAAAACATATTGACAGTTATCTATGTGTAGTCATATAATGGATATAGACAGTTATCTATGTAACTTTTGAATTGAGTTAAGTAAAAAAAGTTCACTTTGCAATATTGGAATTAATTAAAGTTAAAAAATATAATTTAAGGAGATGGGAATGTGTTTATATTTGAATGGTTAAATAATCAACTATTGAAAATGGAATGGCTTAGTAATTTAGTTACCCTTATAGTAAAAAATTTATTTGGCCTAGATGTTAATAGCAGAATTGGAGGAAGTATTCACTTCTTTATATATGATGTTATAAAGATATTCATACTACTTTCAGTATTAATATTCTTAATTTCATATATACAAAGTTTCTTTCCACCAGAGAGAACTAAGAAAATTTTAGGAAGATTTAATGGTATTTGGGCCAATATATTGGGTGCCTTACTTGGAACTGTTACACCTTTTTGTTCCTGCTCATCCATTCCTTTGTTTATAGGATTTACTAGTGCAGGTCTACCAATTGGGGTTACATTTTCATTCTTAATATCTTCACCTCTTGTAGATTTAGCTTCCGTTATTTTGCTTGCAAGCATATTTAACTGGAAGATTGCAATTGCTTATGTGGTTGTAGGTCTTGTTCTTGCAGTTATTGGAGGCTCAATTATTAGTAAATTGAAACTTGAAAAATATGTAGAAGCATTCGTTTTTAACAATAAGATGATTGAAGTAGAGCAAGAAGAGCTGACTAAAAAAGATAGGATGATTTTTGCTAAAAATCAGGTTTTGGACATTATAAAAAAAGTATGGCTTTATATTTTAATCGGTGTAGGAATTGGAGCTGCAATTCATAACTGGATTCCAGAGAATGTAATTACTGCTGTTCTTGGTCAGGATAAATGGTATTCTGTTCTAATAGCAACTTTTGTAGGAGTTCCTATGTATGCTGATATTTTTGGAACTCTACCAATTGCAGAAGCATTGGTGCTTAAAGGGGTAGGGATTGGTACAGCCTTATCATTTATGATGGGTGTAACTGCACTTTCCCTTCCATCTATGATTATGCTAAAGAAAGTAGTTAAACCAAAACTTTTAGGTATTTTTATAGGAATTGTTACTATAGGAATCATTATCATAGGTTATGTCTTTAATGCTTTTGGTTATCTTCTACTATAAGATTACTTATTAAGATATTTTATAATTTTAATAGAATATATTTTATTTAGATTTTTAAAAATAATATTTAAGGGGTGATATGTATGTTAATTAAGATTCTGGGATCAGGATGTAAAAAATGTGTTACATTAAAAGAAAATACTGAAATAGCATTAAAAGAAACAGGGATGGAAGCTGAGATAATTAAAGTTATGGATTTTAAGGACATTATGGCTTATGGAGTAATGACAACTCCAGCACTAGTTATTAATGAAAAAGTTGTTTCCTTTGGAAAGGTATTAAAACCAAAAGAAATTATAAAGATTCTTGAAGGTTTTAAATAAAAGTTTATCAGTAAGTTTTTAGGGACCTATGGGTTGTCTTTCTATTACCATTCTTCGTAATACGTGTGATATGGTAGTTAGGTAACCTATAGGTCTTAATCTGTTTATTTATGTTAGAATTGTTAATTCAAGAAAATTGCTACTTTTCTTTTCTCAGAAAGAAGAAAAAAACTGTACATTTAGATGAACTTTCTGAACAAAAAGATAATTTTAATTTTAAACAAATAATATCTTCAACAGAAGAATCTATGGAAATTCACGAAATTCTTCATAATCTTGACGAACCATATAAAGAAGTATTTTCACTGCGAGTTTTTGGAGAATTGAGCTTCAAACAGATTGCATGTTTGAATTAAAGGATTTACAACGTCATCATATTCTGCAGCAAGGGATTTTTTTGCTATCTTGCTAGTGATGATTCTACTATACATTGGATTCCTATCTGCTATCAGTTTAATAAGAGAATATAGAAATGGTAAAAGTCACTAATATTTAAGTAGATTTTTTAAAAATTAATTTACTTATAACAGAAACACATAATATATCTTCTATTACAAAATTTCGAGGGTCTAATTAATATTGGGAAAGCAAATATTATGTGGTATAATAAGAAATAGTAGGAATGGATTGTGAAAAAATAAATAAATAAAATTCCAAATAATAAATTTAAAATTAGGGGGAATAAAAAAATGGTAAGATATCGTTGTTCAGTATGTGGTTATATTCATGAAGGGGAGTTGCCAGAAGGTTTTAGATGTCCTAAATGTAAACAACCAGCCTCAGTATTTGTTAAAATTGAAGAAGAAAAAGAGACTAAAAATATTTATGCAGGAACAAAGACAGAAAAGAATTTGATGGAAGCTTTCTCAGGTGAAAGCCAGGCGAGAAACAAATATACATACTTCGCCAATATTGCACAAAGAGAAGGATATGATCAATTAGCTGAAATTTTTCTAATGACAGCTAGAAATGAACAAGAGCATGCTCGTATATGGTATGAAGAATTGGGTAATTTGGGAAAGACTGCTGAAAATCTTTTACATGCAGCTGAAGGTGAAAACTATGAGTGGACAGACATGTATGATGGTTTTGCAAAGGATGCAGAAGCGGAAGGATTTAAGGAGTTAGCTGAAAGATTCCGTAGAGTGGCTGCTATTGAAAAATCTCATGAAGAGCGTTATCGTAAATTACTAAAAAATATTGAAATGCAACAGGTATTTGAAAAAGGTGAAGAAACTATGTGGGAATGTCGTGTTTGTGGACATCTTGTAATGGGAAAAAAGGCTCCTGAAGTTTGTCCTGTATGTAAATATTCTCAAAGTTATTTCGAAGTTAGAAAAGAAAATTATTAGTTGTAAGCCGTCACTTATTGTGGCGGTTTTTTTATTTTGCATATTAATATCAATGGATAGTTCTTTATATAATTCAAAGTAATAGTTTATAAATATGTAAACATTATAATTTTTATTGACAATGGATAATATTTTTGTTATTGTTTAAAAGTATGAAATTTGTGTGAACTTATATTAGGAGGATATTATGCAAGAAACAAAGGTTAAAGTAGTAGTAGCTGATCCGTCGGCAATAGGTTTATTTGGACTAGCAATGGTAACATTAGTAGCATCATCTCAAAAGTTAGGATTAACAGAGGGAGTATCTTTAGTATTACCATGGGCAATATTTTTAGGAGCAACAGCACAATTGTTGGCTTGTTTAAATGATTTTAAGCATAACAATACTTTTGGAGCAACTGCTTTTGGTGCTTATGCATTCTTTTGGTATGGTGTTGGTTTTACTTGGTTAATTCAAAATGGAGTATTTGGACCAGCCCTAGCAGCTAAAGCTGACATAAATCAATTAGGAGTTGCTTATTTAGGGTATTTAATTTTTACAATATTTATGACTATAGGTGCAATGGAAACTCATAAGGTGTTATTTACAATATTCCTATTGATAGATTTCCTATTCTTAGGATTAACACTAACAACTTTTGGAATAATGGAGCATGGAACACATATGCTAGCTGCTTATTCTGAGTTAGGAATAGCTTTAGTATCTTTCTATGGTTCAGCAGCTGCAGTATTAAATACTCACTTTGGAAGAGTATTTTTACCTGTTGGAAAACCTTTTGGAATATTTAAGAAGTAATATTTAGGTGATGAATTTTTTCATCACCTTTTGTATATCCATGATATACAAAATTAGATTCTAATTTTAAAGTAATTATAATAGTTTAAAGCCTCCTAGAATAGTTTAAAAGCTATCTAAGGAGGCTTTTATCTTTATAAATATAAGAATTACACTAGTATTTAATTTTTATTTAGAAATATTTATTTTTTTACCTTCTTTACGCCACTTACTAAATTCAGCTGTTGCTGTGAAAAGTGCATCTGTGGATGAGTTAAGAGCAGTTTCAGCAGAATCTTGTATAACACCTACGATAAAACCTACACCAACTACTTGCATAGCAATGTCACTTGGGACTCCAAATAAACTACATGCTAGAGGGACAAGTAATAGAGAACCTCCAGCCACTCCAGAAGCACCACAAGCACTTACCGCAGAAAGCACACTAAGAATTATTGCTGTACCAATATCTACTTGGATACCAAGAGTATGAACAGCTGCAAGAGTTAAAACAGAAATAGTAATAGCTGCACCAGCCATGTTGATTGTGGCGCCCAATGGAATTGATACTGAATATGTATCTTTGTCTAAACCAAGTTCTTCACATAAACTCATATTTACAGGAATATTAGCAGCAGAACTACGTGTAAAGAATGCTGTAATTCCACTTTCTTTTAAGCATTTAAATACAAGTGGGTATGGATTTTGACGAATAGCTACGTACACCATAATTGGATTTACTACAAGAGCTACAAAAACCATACTTCCAAGTAGAAGTAAAAGTAATTTTCCATAGCTAAGAAGTGAAGCTATTCCACTTGTAACGATAGTATCAACTACAAGTCCCATGATTCCTAAGGGTGCAAAGTTTATTACCCATACAACCATTTGAGATAATGCATCAGAAACATTGGAAATTATTAATTTTGTAGAACTTGCAGCATTTTTTAAGGCAAAACCAAGAATTACTGCCCAAGCTAATATACCAATATAGTTAGCGTTAAAAAGTGCTTTTACTGGATTATCAACTAGGTTTAATAGTAATGCTTTAAGAACTTCTACTACACCGCCAGGAGGAGTAATGTTTTCTACCCCAGCTACAAGGGTTAGGGTCACCGGGAATAAAAAGCTTCCAATAACAGCTACTAGTCCGGCGAAGAATGTTCCTAAAAGATAAAGAATAATAACGGTTTTCATATTGGTTTCATGACCACTTTTGTGTTGGGAAATAGCACTGGTTACCAAAAATAAGACTAGGATAGGTGCAATTGCTTTTAAAGCACCTACAAATAAAGATCCAAAAATTGATAATGGTTTTGCTACATTAGGAATGGTTACGGCTAATATAATACCTATGATTAAACCTATGATTATACGTTTTACTAAACTTAATCCATTCCATTTCTTCATTAGATTCTTCATAATATTTTCCTCCTATAACGTTAAATAAAAAAAATAAGTTTCTGTGGCTTTAAATTTGTTACTAGGAAATTCTTTGGTAAAAATAAGTTTATCATGAATCTTCACTAATGTGAAGTGGAAAAGCATAATGAATTTTCAATTAATTAATGGTCACCCTTACATAAATAACCTATATAATAAACAATTTGAAAATAAAATTTGTTTTGAAAATATATCTTAAGTCCTATAAACACTTAACTTATGGGGTGTGTAAATATAATTTTTAATATTGATAAAATCCATTAAAATGCAAGAAAAAAATTTTTTCAAGCATTATGGAAAGATGCCACCACATATCTCTATACTATTTTGGGATAACAGTTCTAAAATTATTCATTGAAAATAAAAATTTAAATGAGAATACAGATTTTACTGATGTTAGAGTTATTGGATTTTTACTAGAATATGTGTATTATTTAAATAGTAAATATAAAAGTGAAGTTACTGTAAAAAATTAGTGGTAAGAGAGAATTTCTAAGGTGTTGAAAGTGTTATAGAATAGGATTATTTTGCATGAGTATTTGGAGGTAGAAGTATGGCAAATGTTATATATAGAAAATTAGAATTAGAGGAATGTAAGTATATAAACAAAATGAATCCATCTCAATATGTAGGAAAAGCATGGAGAGATGTGGATGGCAAACGTAAATTAGTGGAAATAAATTACCAAGATTGTGATTGGCCAAACGGCTATGAATATCATCTCAGAAATTTGAAAAAAACTATCTTAAGTGGTGGAAGTGCCATTGCTGCTTTTGATGATAATAATAAATTACTGGGGTTTTCAACAGTTAATCGTGAATTTTTTGGTGAAAAATTTAATTACGTTTTATTAGATCAACTTTTCATAACCTTAGAATGTAGAAATAAAGGAATAGGAAAAAATTTATTTATGCTTTCTGCAAATGTTGCAAGAGAGTGGAAAGCAGATAAAATTTATATTTGTGCAGGTTCTGCTGAAGAAACAATTGCATTTTATTTTTCAATAGGCTGTAAAGAAGTAGAGGAAATAAATAAAGAACTATATGAAAATGATCCAAGGGATTACCAATTAGAATTTTCATTATAAAAATCACACATATATTATTTGTTTTAGCAATAAAAAAACAAGGATACTGTGTAAAAATTACAAATATCCTTGTTTTATGTAACTTAGCTTAGGATTTATTTTTTTCCATAAATGCAGGAATACTTTCTGCAAAAAATCTCACAAAGGTGTCTTTAAATTCTTGATCTTCCTGTTTTAAAACCCCTAGGGAATATTGCATTGCAACACCATCTAGAGCTGCTATTAAAATAGCAGCAAGACTTTTTTTACAGTTTTTATTTTCGATACCAAATGCGTAGAAGTACATATCTGCTACCTTGTTTATTATTTCATTATAATCTTGTTTAAGGCTTTCACTAAGAGAGCCACCTTTGGATAATACGTAGCCTATTAATAAAACTAAAATGCGTTGCTCATCAACCTTAGACATACGTTCTCTAACTTTATTACTAATTTCATTTAACATATTTTCAGTGCTTTTAAGATTACTACTTTCATCTTTTTCAGAAAGTTTTTGAGCAAAGTACATAGCTTCCTTTACTGCGTGGTAGAATAGCTCGTCCTTATTCTTAAAATGATGATATATTGCACCAGTAGTAAGCCCAGCAGCTGAGGCTATTTGACGCATACTTGTTTCTTCAAAGCCATTTTCTATAAATACACTAATTGCAGCATCTAAAATATGTTGCTTTTTTTCATTAGGTTCATTAGCGTTCATTTTATTCACCCCATTTAATGATAGTATATCATATTTTTACAACATCATGGTTCACGTATCATAGGACTATCATATTAAAGACATAATAGTCTGCACTTTCATAACATATTTACTATTTAGAATGTTAATTCATTGACAAAGGTAGGTGCATATTATATTATAAACATAACAACTGTTATGTTATATTGTGGAACGGTTGGTAATAATATATTGTAACCTACTTCAATAAAGTAACTTAAATTAAATATGAAATGGGGGAGAGTTTACATGGAGGCATTTAAAGTTTTAGAAATTAAGCAAAGTGTTTTTGACAACAATGATCGTCAGGCTGAGCTACTTAGAGAAGAATTGAAAAAAGATGGGGTCTTTTTATTAAATCTTATGTCATCACCTGGTTCAGGGAAAACAACAACTGTTTTAAGAACAATTGAAGCTCTTCAAAATGAAATGAACATTGGTATTTTAGAAGCTGATATTGATTCAGATGTGGATGCACACAAGGTTTCACAGACTGGAGTTAAAGTAATTCAACTGCATACAGGAGGAATGTGTCATCTTGATGCTGATATGACTAGACAAGGTTTAAAAGGTCTTGGAACAGATAACATTGATTTTGCAATATTAGAGAATGTTGGAAACTTAGTGTGTCCTGCGGAATTTGACACTGGTGCATCAAAAAATGCTATGATTCTAAGCATACCAGAAGGAGATGACAAGCCTTTAAAATATCCTTTAATGTTTTCAATAGTTGATGTTTTATTAGTCAACAAAATAGATGCGGCGGACTATTTTGAATTTGATATGGAGGCAGTAAAAGAGAGGGTAAAAAAACTGAATCCAAATATTAAAGTTATTCCAATTTCAGCTAAAACTGGAGAGGGAATTGGAGAGTGGGCTGACTGGATACGTGGACAAATAGATAATTGGAAAAATAAATAACTTTAAATAATTCATAACATTAAAAATATTATAAACTTTCTTTAAAATATTTTGACTATATATAATAATCAGCATCTTTCGGTTACTTTTGTTTTAATAACTTAATAAAACCTAAAAGTGCTGATTATTTTAATATAATTAATACTAATAATGAGTGTTGCCATCTTTGCAATCCATTGTAAACACTGGTGTTTATAGTTTTGTTTATGATGACATATAATTATTTTGGGGAGGGATATTATATGGTCAAGGAAAAGGTACTTGATCTTGCAAATCACATCAGTAATAAGAAACGTGGCTCGAAAAATGAAATCAAAGCTACAGATCCCGAGTATATGATTCTTGAACCTGTTGTTTCAGAAGAAATGGCAGAAGTGGTACTTTGTATGGAAATACGTAAAAAGGTTACGGCTAAAGATGTTGCTCCTTTATGTGGCAAATCTGTAGAGAGAACAACAGAACTTTTGTTAGAACTAGCAGATGCAGGGGTTTGTTTTGTAAATGAAATTGATGGGATAGATACATTTTGGTATGAGACCTGGGTTCCAGGTATCATGGAAATGATGGTTAACAATAAGGAGAACGTTAAAAAGTATCCTCAGATTCCTAGGGCTTTTGAAGCTTATGGAAGAGTAAGAGGACCTAAGACAGCAGGAAGTTTTCCTGTAGGAGTAGGTCTTATGCGTGTTATACCTATAGAACATGCCATTGAAGGTGAAACTAGAAGAGCATCCTATGAGGAAGTTTCTAAGTATCTCAATGATAATGATATTTTCTCAGTTGCTGATTGTTCATGCCGTACAGCAAGAGAAGCTATGGGAGAAGGCTGTGGTCATCTTAAGGAAGATATGTGCATTCAGATGGGTCACGCAGCAGAATACTATATACGTACGAAGAGAGGTAGACAGATTACTCGTGAAGAAGCTTTTGAAATTATTAAGAGAGCAGAAGAAAACGGTTTAATGCATCAAATACCTAACTTAGATGGTTCTGGTAAAACTCATGCTATTTGTAATTGCTGTGGATGTTCTTGTCTGGCTTTAAGAACTGCTAGTATGTTTATTAACGCTGACATGGTACGTTCAAACTATGTTTCTAAAGTGGACAAAGAAAAGTGTGTTGCCTGTGGAGAGTGCGTTCAGAATTGTCCTGTTAATGCACTACAATTGGGGCAAAAGTTATGTTCAAAAACACCAGTAACTACTGAGATAAAGAGAATTGATACTCCACGAGATACTGAATGGGGTCCAGATAAATGGAATCCTGATTATAGAACCAATAGAAAAGATGTAGTTGATACAGGTACAAGTCCTTGTAAAACCAATTGTCCAGCTCATATTGCAGTTCAAGGTTATGTTAAACTTGCTTCTCAAGGAAGATATAGGGAAGCTCTTGAACTTATCAAACAAGAAAATCCCTTTCCTGCAGTATGTGGACGTATTTGCCCAAGAAAGTGTGAAACAGATTGTACTAGGGGAGATATTGACGATCCAGTTGCTATTGATGAAATCAAAAAATTTATTGCTGAACAAGATTTAAATACTGATCATAGATATGTGCCTAAACGTAAGCACCAGTACGGTAAAAAAATTGCTATTGTGGGAGCAGGGCCTTCAGGTCTTAGTTGTGCATACTACTTAGCCATTGATGGGTATAAAGTAACTGTGTTTGAAAAAGAAAAGGTTCTTGGTGGAATGTTAACTTTAGGAATACCTTCATTCAGACTTGAAAAGGATGTAATAAATGCTGAAATTGACATACTGAAAGAATTAGGTGTTGAATTTAAGACAGGGGTTGAGGTTGGAAGAGATATAAGTCTTAATGAATTAAGGGATCAAGGTTATAAAGCCTTCTATATTGCAATTGGTGCGTGTATGGGAAGGAACCTTGGCATTGAAGGTGAAGATGTAGAAAATGTTATAACCGGTATAGATTTTATGAGAGATGTTAACTTGGGTAAGGAGTTAAAACTTGAAGGCAATGTAATCGTAATCGGCGGTGGTAACGTTGCTATAGATGTGGCGAGAACAGCTACTAGAATTGGAAATACACAAGTTAAAATGTACTGTTTGGAAAGTCGTGAACAAATGCCTGCACTGCCAGAGGAAATTGAGGAAGCATTATCAGAGGATATTGAAATTAATAATTCTTGGGGACCAAAGAGAGTAATTGTTGAAAATGGTCGTGCTACAGGAGTGGAATTCAAGAAATGTATTTCTGTATTTGATAAAAGTGGAAGATTTAATCCATCTTATGATGAAAATAACACTATTATAGTTAAGGCTGACACTGTACTACTTTCAATAGGTCAAGGAATGAATTGGGGAGAACTTTTATCGGATAGCAAAATTGAACTAAATAGAAATAATACTATTAAAGCAGATCCATTTACATTACAGACAGGTGAACCTGATGTTTTTGCTGGTGGTGATGCATTAACAGGACCTAAGTTTGCAATAGATGCTATTGCTTTAGGTAAGGAAGGTGCAATTTCAATTCATCGCTATGTTCAGCCAGGACAAAGTTTGGTTATTGGTCGAGATAGAAAAGAGTATCATGCATTAGATAAGGAAAATATAGAACTTCAAGGATATGATAGTACTCCTAGACAGAGCATAGGTCATGTAGATGGAAGTAAATCAAGAAAAACCTTTAAAGACTTACGCGAAACATTTACTGAAGACCAGATAAAAAGAGAAACAGAACGTTGTCTTAGCTGTGGTGCAACGGTTGTAGATGAATTCCTGTGTGTAGGATGTGGTCAATGTACCACTAAATGTAAGTTTGATGCTATTTCCCTTGTAAGAAAATATGATGGTGAGGGTGTAGCCTATGAGGATCTAAAACCTGTAGTTATAAAGCAAATTCTTAAACGTAAAGTGAAAATTACAACTAAAAAAGTAAAGAAACTTTTTAAATAACTTAGTTAACTATAAAAGATTTTATAAAGTAATTTTAAATTTAAATAGGGGTAGAGGGTGAATAAAATGTTTGAATTTAATTATGTTGAAGGAGCAACAATGTTTTCTGCATGGGGAATGTGGTTTGTAGTATTTGCAGGTTTGTTTCTATTCAATGAATTTTCTAGAAGACAGAAGTGGGCAGGATTTTTTAGTTTTGTTATTCTGCCAATTATTTTAACAGTTGTTTGGATGACTGTTTTAAAGGATGTTACCTATACTGACTGGTTCCATCTAGCTAAAGTTTATTCTGCAACAGCAGGATGTATTGGCTTTTGGTGTATTCGTCATATTGAGAAAAAGGATAAAATTACTGGTGAGATTGTTTGGAGACTCGCTGATAATAAAATTGCACTATGCTTTCCACCATTGATTCTAGCTATTAACATTATAGAAGCAGTGGCAAGAGATATTGAGGTTGGATCCACTTATTGGATGATAAATTCAGGAGCTATTGAGGGAGAAGTAGTAGGTGTAATGGGTGGTCCATGGAATTATATGAATGCAGCGGCTGGTATACTAAATATTATTGCTATAACTGGTTGGTTTGGAATAGTAATTAGAAAACAAACTAAAAAGGACAAAAGTAAGGATATGCTATGGCCTGATATGCTCTGGTTCTGGATTATTGCATATGATTTATGGAATTTTGTATACACTTATAATTGCATACCTACTCATTCTTGGTATGCAGGCTTAGCATTACTCATTGCACCAACTCTTTGTGCATTTACTGTTGGAAAGGGTGCTTGGCTACAGCATAGAGCTCAGACCTTAGCTGTATGGTGCATGTTTGCTCAAACTTTTCCAAATTTCCAGGACACAGGAATGTTTGTAGTTAAATCAACTTACAATACTACTATTTATACAATTTTAGGAGCTATAGCTCTTGCAAGTAATATAGCTGTATTTGTTTATATGATATATAAAATAAGGAAAACTAAGAGAAATCCATACAAGGGAGAACTTTATACTGACCTTGATGAGTTTAAAGAAATTAAAATGATGATGTAAAGCAATATATATTATGATTATAGAAGGCAAAAAATAGGCCTATAGGCCTATTTTTGCTATCTAGAACTATTAAGATAATACAATATACAATAATTAAGTTCTAATACGTATCTATTAGTTGAAAATAATTGATTATATACCTATTGGTTATTGTTGTTTACAAATCTAGATACTACATAAATTATTATTGCTGATATAATAGCTATGCCAGCAAATAAAAATCCTATTGGTATAAGAAAGAATGGTTCAGATAGAGTTGCATTTCGATTTACAGCTGAGGAGATAAAATAGATGGTTTTAAATGCTTGACTTTTTGGGGCATTTTATTTTGTAGAGGAGTGGATATTATGCACATGGCTGATGCTTTGATTTCACCAGTGGTGGGAGGAACTATGTTGGCAGCTACTACTGGAATTACAGCTTATTCAATTAAAAAAATACAGAATGATATGGATGAAAAGAAAATTCCCTTAATGGGGGTAATGGGAGCCTTTGTTTTTGCCGCACAAATGATTAATTTTTCAATCCCTGGTACTGGTTCTAGTGGACACATTGGAGGAGGAATACTACTTGCAATATTATTAGGACCCTACGCGGGATTCTTAACTATGGCTTCTATTTTGTTAATTCAAGCACTGTTCTTTGGAGATGGTGGGTTACTTGCCTATGGTTGCAATGTATTTAACCTTGGATTTTATACTTGTTTTATAGCATACCCTTTAATTTACAAATGGTTTACACGTAAAGGGATTACTACTAAGAAGATCTTTAGCGCCTCAATGGCATCTACTATAGTTGGTCTTCAAATAGGAGCTTTTAGCGTTGTACTTCAAACTCTTATGTCGGGAAAGACTGAATTGCCTTTTGGAACCTTTTTATTGTTAATGCAACCAATACATCTAGCAATCGGAGTAGCAGAAGGGTTTGTTACTTCAGCAATTGTTACTTTTGTATGGAAGGCTAGACCGGAAATTCTAGAAAAGGTAGGTAAAGGAGAAGCTCTTGGTAATATATCTATGAAAAAGATACTTACTAGCTTGGCAATTGGAGTAGTTTTAGTTGGCGGAGCGCTTTCATGGTTTGCATCTTCAAATCCTGATGGATTGGAATGGGCTATGGAAAAAACTTCAGGAACAGCAGAACTTGAAACACCAGATGGAATTCATAATACATTATCAGAAATACAAAGTAAGACAGCTTTTTTGCCTGATTACAGTTTTAAGGCAAAGGAAGATAAAAGTGAAGAAAAAACAGCTGTAGCAGTTGAAGAGCAATGGCCTGCAGTTAGTGCTGGAACAAGTGTTTCGGGTATTGTTGGTGGAGTATTGACACTTGCACTGGCAGCATTCACAGGATTTGTTATCAGCTTAGTTAAAAAAAGAAAAGAAAAGTATAATAATAAAAATAAGCTAGGTGGTAATGAAACCACCAGTAAAATTCTACAATAAGGATTTGATTTTACATGGCAAAAGTAATAAATTCTCTTTATAATATGAGACTTCTAGATGATTTAGCAGGGAAAGAAACCACAATACATAGGCTTCATCCCATTACAAAGTTATTAACTACAATTGTTTATCTAACTGTAGTTGTATCATTTGGAAGATATGAAATTAGTAGTCTTTTGTCTTTTGTTTTCTATCCTGTGGTTATTTTTGTGTTAGCAGAGCTGCCAGTTGTTCCAATCCTTAAAAGACTATTACTTGTAGAGCCTTTTATTATTGGAATTGGTATATTAAACCCCTTATTTAATCATCATACAATGGCTCTAGGAGGTATTGTTATTTCAAGAGGATGGGTAACATTTTTATCTATTTTCATAAAAGGTGGGTTAACGGTGACTGTTAGTATTTTATTAATTGCAACTACAGGAATGGATAAATTGGCTGTAGCATTGCGTATGCTGAAAGTTCCTAAAATCTTTGTATTACAGTTATTATTAACATATAGATATATATCTGTGCTGATAGAAGAGGTTTCTAGAATGATGAGAGCATATTTCCTTAGGGCGCCTGGACAAAAGGGAATACATAGAAATGTTTGGGGTTCTTTTGCAGGACAGTTGATACTTAGGACATTTGATAGGGCACAGCGGGTGTATCAATCTATGAATATGAGAGGCTTTACGGGTGAGTATAATACAGGACATATTGAAAAATTAAGCTTTAGTGATTTTGCGTATTTAACAGGTTGGAGCATATTTTTCATTTTAGCAAGAATTTATAATATACCTATGCTTATAGGTTCATTAATTACGGGGGGATTAAGTATATGAGTTGTCATAAACTTGAGGTAAGGAAATTGCATTTTTCTTATCCTGATGGACATGTAGCAGTAAAAAATATATCATTCACAATCCGACATGGTGAATCTGTGGGAATTATTGGTGCCAATGGTGCAGGAAAGTCCACACTATTGATGCTTTTGATGGGAGTTCTCTTTCCAAACAACGGAGAGGTGGCCATAGGAGATGTGAATGTAACAAAAAAAACATTACCCTTGATACGCCAGAGATTAGGAATGGTTTTTCAAGACCCTGATGATCAGTTGTTTATGACAACTGTATATGATGATGTGGCCTTTGGACCACGAAATTATAACTTTGATGAAAAAGAGGTTGAAATCAAAGTTACAAAGGCTTTAGAGTTAGTAGGAATATCTCACTTGAAAGATAGGGCACCCTTTAAATTATCAGGTGGAGAAAAGCGAGCTGCTGCAATTGCATCGGTTCTATCAATGGAACCGGATGTATTAGTTATGGATGAGCCAACAGCAGCTTTAGATCCTAAATCAAGACGAAGATTAATCAATTTATTAAAAGGCTTTCAGCATACAAAGATAATAACTAGTCATGATTTAGATATGGTATTTGATACTTGTAAAAGGGTTATCGTGATAAAAGAAGGTGAAATTGCTGCAGACGGAAACACTGTGGATATTTTAAATAACGAGGAATTACTAAATGACTGTGGATTAGAAATACCTCTTTCACTTCAAAATTGTCCAATCTGTGGAGCTTCAAAAAATATAAAAGTTTAATATATTTATTAAATAGCCATTACTTATGTTTTTAAGTAGCGGCTTTAACTTTTATAAACTTTACTTTGAGATTCATCATAAAGTATTCTTAGTTGCATTACCATGGTATTTAATGTAAAATAATATTAGGGGGTGATTAGATGGAAGAAGACATGAAGTTGAAATCAACACCAATACAAAGGAATGAATATGATGTTGCCATTGAATTGACTAATTTATATTTTTCATATCGAACAGATTCACCAGAAGTTGAAGAAATTCAACAGGTATATGCTAGGTTTTATGCTGTAGTTTGTGGAATGGATGTTAAATTCAGAAATGGTATACCTGTAAACAAGATTGAAGAATTATTACCAGAATCATTAAAAGAAAAATAAGTTCATTGGAGAACTCTCATTATGAGGGTTCTTTTTTTAGTATTTTTTAATAGAGTAGCATTTTAATGAAAAAATAGTGATTTAATCATTTAAATATGTATAATGTAGCTAAATGGAATAGAATTTTATATAAAAACAAAGGAGGAAGGTGATTATTATTAGGAATAAAATAATTTATATTTTTATTGTAATTATGACTGTAATGATGCTTTGTTTAACTACTTATAGCGAAAACATAATAATGGCTAGGTCTAAAGATGATGAATTAAATAGTAATAAAATTAAAGCGCCTTTTTATCCATGGGATAATGAATTACCCAATATAGAAACACCAGAGGGATTTCAATGGAGAGAATTTCAAGGTACTACCCTTAATTTTGTAGTAGAAAATAATATAAATGCTAATATTCTTTCTAGGGAGTGTAGAAATTTTACTGAGAAAACTGGTATTAGAGTAAACATTAGACCAATGGATTATAGTACAATGATAAATAAGATAAATAACGATTTTATATCTGAAAGAGCAAAGTTTCAACTTGTTTATGTAGATCCATATCAAACTCTTAACAGGTTTCATAATAATCTAGAGGATTTAAATTTATATAATAATGATCCTAGAATGCCTCATATACCAGGTGGTATGGAGGATTTCTTTGATGATCAGGTAAATATTTTATCCTACTTTGGAGATAAAACTAAGTTATGTGCCATACCCTTTGATACTACAACTATGATTTTCTTTTATAGAAAGGATATTTTCGAAAAGTATAGAGAACAGTTTATGGCTGAAAATGGATTTGATTGGACTCCAGGACAGAAAGATTTTACTTGGGAAAGGTATTGTATTGTTTCAAAATGGATTGATGAAAATGTTCCAGATGAAGAAGTTAAATATGGAAGTGCACAAATGGCTCAATTACATAATTCAGTATATTGCGATTTTTCTAATGTCCTTGAATCCTATGGAGGGGATTATTTTGATGATCCCTATGTTAATACATTAGGAGTAGAAAAACCAAAAATGGTTTCAATTAAAAATAATAACCTTGAAGATGGATTAAGTATGTACAAGCAGATGGTAGAAGTTGGTGCACCAGATAGTATTAATTGGAATTGGACGGATACTGCGGAAGCTTTTAAAAATGGTGAAATTGCAATGATGGCAAACTGGGATGAAAATGGAGCTGTAGTAGAAAATCCTAATTTATCTAAAGTGGCAGGTAAGGTTGGTTATAGCATCTTGCCCTATGGAAATGTGAGAAGTGCCAATATATATGGAGGAGCAGGAATAGGAATTAATAGTAATGCTTCAGAAATTGAAAAGAAGGCTGCCTGGTTATTTATAGTTTGGGCAACTGCACCTCAGACTCAAAGTATGGTTTTATGGGAACCAGAAGGTGGAAGCATGCCACCGAGAAAATCTGTATATAATAGCAAGGATGTACAAGATATTATAGAAAATGTAAAAAGTAATACAAATGAAATAAGTAATTTAAATCACTTACCTGCACTACTAGAGGTCTGGAAAGAGGAGAATGTATATTTTAGATCTAAGATTAGTAATTTCTATTTTGTAGAGCAAATAATTATTAATAATGTAAGAGATATGGTTAAGAATGATTTAGATCCTAAGGTAGTAGCAGATAAAATTTTTAAAGAGTTGAGTTTACTACAATTAAGAGCGGGGATAAAATGAGAACTTCATGGATTAGAAAGAGCTTTAGAAACAAATTGCTAGTTATTTTTATTCTACTAATATTTATACCTATTGGATTTATATATATTATTTATAACAATGTGATGAAATCAATTATTACTACAAAGTATAGTGAATCTGCAAAACAATCTGTGTATGAAGCAGGAAGCAATATTAATTTTATAATTGATAGCATTGCTGACCTGTCAGACATGGTTGTTACTAATAGAGATTTTATTGAAAGTTTGAAAGGGTCGTCAACTGAAAGTCATGAGGAATTAAATAATATACTGAGAAATTTTTGTACTACAAATGAAGAGGTGGAAAGTATATACCTTACAACTAAACATAATATTTATAATGTAGGGGCTAGCAAAACCTATGTGAAGCAGGTAATTAATATTAATAATATCAATAAGACTCATGGTGAGTTAGTTTGGTTTGATACTATTCCTGTTAGAGTTAAGATATTATCGGGAGAAATTCCTAAGAATTATTTTACTTTAGGAAGAAAGATAATAGACTTAAATAGCTTAAAGGATATGGGAACAATATTTATTGATGTAGATGAAACCATATTAGAGGATTCCTATAAAAGTCTAATTACAGAGGAGAATAGCGAATTATTTATTTGTAATGAAAAGGGTCAAATAATTAGCCATCCTAATAAAGAAATTATAGGAAAGAATATAGAAGAAAAAAATTATGCAAAAGAAGTTCTATCATCTAATATAGATATGGGTTCAATAGAGTTTACTGATGATAATGTTGAAAAGGTATGTATATACTCTAATATTACATCAACAGATTGGAAGATTGTAAAGATAGTAACTAAAGAGTATCTATACAAAGAAATTACAAATATGCAACGATATATGTTAATAGGTGTAATAATTTATGTAGTTATAACTATAATAATTTGTTTATTCTTTTCGTCTCAAATTTCAAAACCCATGGTGAGTATGAGAAATATGATGAAGAAGGCTGAAGATGGAGATTTGCATGTGCGTATAAATATAGATAGAATTGACGAGTTAGGGGAACTTGGAAACAGCTTTAATAATATGATAGGGAAGATGAATGAAGTTGTTGATAAGTTAGTAGAAGAAGAAAGAATAAAAAAAGAGTTAGAACTTGAGACATTGCATGCTCAGATTAATCCACACTTCTTGTATAATACCTTAAATACTATAAAGTGGATGGCAAAGATACAAGGGGATAAATCTGTAAGTAATGCAGTAACTTCACTGATAAAACTTCTAAGGGTAAGTATAAACTTAGGAAAGGAAATGATTACTTTAGAGGATGAGATAGATTACGTTAAGAATTATATTAAAATACAAAATCTAAGATTCAATGAAAAAGTTAACATTATTTATAATATTCATGAAGGCTGTCTTAATTGCTCAATACCTAAACTAATTTTACAGCCTATTGTAGAGAATTCCTTGATATATGGAATTAGGGAAGATGAAGAAGAGAAACCATTGGAAATATCTATAGAGGCATGTATAGAAAGTGAAAACTTAATTATTCTTGTAGAAGATAATGGACCTGGTATTAGTGAAGAGGATTTAGAAAAAATCTTTACTAAAGAAAAGGATGTAAATAAATTTAGTAAAGTTGGATTAAACAATGTTAATGAAAGAATAAAGCTTTATTGTGGTGAAGAATATGGAATTAAAATAGGAAATAGAAGTGAAATAGGTACCTATGTTAAGGTGACCATTCCTAGGAGTATAATGAGGAAAACTACTGGTGACTTTTTAGTAGATAAAGAGGGTGATGAAAGTTTATAAGGTTTTAATTGTAGATGATGAGGTTCTTGTAAGAGTAGGATTAAAATCCACAATAGATTGGAATAGCATAGGCTTTACAGTTATAGGTGAGGCTCCAAATGGTGAAAAGGCCTATGAGATGTATAAGCTATATAACCCAGATGTAATTATAACAGATATAAAAATGCCTAAGAAGGATGGTTTATGGTTAACTGAAGAAGTAAGAAAAGAAGATAGCGTAACTCAAATACTGGTATTAACCTGCTATGATGATTTTACAAATGTAAGACAAGCTCTAAAATGTGGAGCTAATAATTATATTCTTAAATCAGAGGTAGAGGATGAGGAACTTATAAGTACCATGCTAGAGGTAAAAAGAAATTTAGACAATATGGATAAGGATGCACTAGGTAAGGACAAGGCTAGTGAAACCTTAATGAAGACTAAAAATCAGCTTATAGATTATCTTATAGATGGTTCAAGTTCTTTTGATGAAGTAGATTTTGAGGGGTTTAAACATGTAGACTTTAATATTTATGGAGGGAAATATTCTATTTTAGGTTTCTTCCCTGAAGCTAATGATATTATTGCCTCCATTAAAGAAAGAGAAAATGTGAAAAATGCTATGATAGAGCTTATAACGTGGATATTTTCTAAAGAAAAAATACAATGTCTTTTGAAGGAACAGGAGGATGGACTTATATATTTTATATCCAAGGAAGATATTAAATATGGTGAAGTGCAAGAAGTAATTAAATATATAAAAACCACTGTAATTCAATATTTTAATATTAAGTTAGATGTAATATATACACCTATATTTAGTGAGATTAGAGAATTCCCAAATTATTTTAAGGAATATGTAGAAAGATCAAAAGATATATTCTATTTGCCTTTGGGTTCTGTGGTGGAAACTAGAGAAAATAAAGAATTGAAGGATATAAATATGCTGAAATTCGAAAAACAATCTAAGAGTATTCTTATTAACTTTATAGAAGAAGGAAATCTAGAGGGTGGAAAAAGGCATATAGAGAGTATAGAAAAGAAAATAAATGGTTGTAAAATATCAGAATTAACATGTAAGCTTATGTATTGTAATATTATTGTTAGTATATTAGAAAGGTATGAAGAATATTTTCAAGGTAATGATTATGATTCCTTATATCAGGGTTATTACAATAAAATTATGGATTCTACAAGAATTATGTTTATATCAAAACTAATGTGTAAATTTTTAGAGGAAATATGTCAGTTAGTTCTAAGAATAAGGGATGATCAGAATTCTAAATATATTATAAATAAAGTTGTGGAGTACATTGAAAAAAATTATTCAAGTAAAGTTACCCTAGAAGATATCGCTACTCATATTAATCTATCTAAACAATACCTATCATTTTTATTTAAAAAAGAGACAGGAATAAATATTTCTTCTTATATTATTAATCTGCGTATAGAAAAAGCGAAGGAAATGATTAATAAAGGTGAAGACAGTATGAAAGTTATTTATCAAAGGGTGGGATTTACAGATCAACAGTATTTTTATAAGACTTTTAAAAAAGTAACAGGATTAACTGTAGGTCAATATAAAGATACCATACAAAAATAGATAAAGTGTAGCACATTAATACTATTTAACTATGTTAAGTAGTATTTTTTTTATACAAAATTAAGATTAATGAAAAAAATGTAGAAATATATATAATTGTGTTGCACAAATATATTAATATATTACACAAAGAACTTTGTGAAAAATTAGGCGAGAATAATTTGCACAAAACTAAGGTTATTTTCCATTATAGGTTAATAATTTTTTTATTATAATTATGCCATAGAGTGAAATTAAAAGTTTACAAGGGGGGATAAAGGTGGAGAGCAATATACCAAAGCTAGAATTAAAAGGTATACAGAAATTTTTCCCAGGAGTAACTGCCTTAGCAAATGTAAGTTTTTCTGTTAAAAAGGGAACGGTTCATGTGCTTTGTGGAGAAAATGGAGCTGGTAAGTCTACACTTATGAAGATAATAAATGGTATATATCAGCCTGATGGTGGAAGTATTCATATAGATGGAAAAGAAGTTAAGATACAGAATCCTATTGAAGCTCGTAAGCATGGTATATCTATGATATTTCAAGAGCTGAATTATATACCTGAGATTACTATTGAAGAAAGTATATTTTTAGGAAGAGAGCCTGTAAATAAATTAGGGAAAATTAATTGGAAGAAGATTAGAAAAGATACTGAAGAACTTTTAAAACAAGAAAATTTACCCTATTCGCCAACAACACAATTTAAGGATCTTACAGTATCAGATATACAAATGCTAGAGATTCTAAAGGCTATGTCTTATAATTCACAGGTTATTATCATGGATGAACCTACATCTGCAATTACTAGAAAAGAGGTAGGAATTCTCTTTGATAAGATTGCTGAATTAAAAAGTAAGGGTGTAAGTATAATATACATATCTCATAAGATGGAAGAAATCTTTAAAATAGCTGATGAAATAACAGTTATAAGAGATGGTGTTGTTATTGATACTAAGCCAGCTAGTGAGTTAGATATAGACAAGGTTATTTCTCTTATGGTAGGCCGTAAAATTACCAATGCATATCCTAAGGAAGATATTAAAATCAGAGAAACCATGTTAGAGGTTAAAGAACTAACTGATGGAAAACACTTTGAGGATATTAATTTCCATGTGAAAAGAGGAGAAATTGTAGGTTTTGCAGGTCTTATGGGAGCAGGTAGAAGTGAAGTGGCTAGAACAATATTTGGACTAGACCCATACCTATCAGGTGAGATTAAAGTTAAGGGTAAGGAAATAAAAATAAAAAATGTAAAAGATAGTATTAATAATGGAATAGTTATGCTATCAGAAGATCGTAAGAGATATGGAATAGTAGGAATTAGAAGTATAACTGAAAATGTATCCATATCTAATTTAGAGAAATTCTTTTATAAGGGTCATCTACATAGTAAAAAAGAGATTAGTAGTGTATCAAATATATGTGAAAGAATGAAGGTGAAATGTCCTAATTTAGAAACCTCTATTGATTCTCTAAGCGGAGGAAATCAACAGAAGGTAATATTTGCAAAGTGGATGCTTAGAAATCCAGATGTTCTTATACTTGATGAGCCAACAAGGGGAATCGATGTAGGAGCAAAGTACGAAATATATAAACTTATTACAGAACTTGCAAAAGAAAATAGAGCAGTAATAATAATAAGTTCTGAATTACCAGAGCTCATAGGTATGTGCGATAGAATCTATGTTATGGCATCTGGAAAAATTACTGGAGAGATAGATAGAGAAAAGGCTACACAAGAAGCTATTATGAAGTTAGCTACAAGGGGGGAATAGAAGGATGAAGATGATAGATATTAGACATAAATGGTCAAGAACCTCAAGTAAATATAGTATTTACGTTGTATTACTTGCTATGTTTATGGCATGTTCTTTAATCAGTCCTGTATTTTTATCAGGAGAAAACTTAACAAATATATCAAGACAAATATCAATAACAACTATTATTGCTTTTGGTGAAACAATTTTAATTATATGTGGACTTATAGATTTATCAGCAGGTTCAGTTCTGGCTTTATCAGGTCTGCTTTCTGTTGCAGCCTTTAAGGCTACAGGTTCTTTGGAAATAGCAGTGCTAGTTGGAGTACTTGTAGGTGTTATATGTAACTTTATCAATGGGATAATGGTAACTAAGTTTAAAGCACCTCCATTTATTGCCACATTAGCTATGCAAACTGTAGCAAGAGGTGCAGCTTTATTGTTTACTAATGGTCAAAATATTTATCAAATAGGAGACTTTATTGTACTAGGACAAAACTCTATAGGATTTATTCCTATTCCTGTAATATTCATGACTGGAATTACTCTTTTAACTTGGTACATCCTAAAACATACAAAGCTAGGTAGATGTGTTTATGCTGTAGGTGGTAGTGAAGAGGCTTCAAGAGCTTCAGGAATAGATGTAAATAAAACTAAGATGAAGGCTTATCTCATAAATGGTATATTTGTTGGAATCGCAGGTGTGTTATTTATGTCTCGTGTTAATGCTGGACTTCCTAATGCTGGTATAGGAGCAGAATTTGAAGGAATGACAGCTGCAATAATTGGTGGAACAAGCTTTACTGGTGGAATTGGAACTGCAGGTGGAACCCTTGCAGGAGCATTCATTATGGGATTCTTAAACAATATAATGAACCTAGTAGGAATACAATCTTATATGCAACAAGTAGTAAAGGGAGTAATTATTGCATTTGCAGTAATTTACGATATAAAATCTAAGAACAAAAGAGAAAGCAGAAAACTAGGTAGTATTGCTGATAAAAATAAAGACAAAACCCTAGTAGAAACCGAAGGAAGTTCTGTTTAGATTAAATCAAGTTAAGTAAAAATCAAAATATAATAAAAATAATATTATTAGGGGGAGAAATTGATATGAAAACAAAGAAAATATTAGCTTTAGCTATGTCATCCTTATTAGCATTATCACTTACTGTGGGATGTACTAATACATCAAAGGAGGAACCAGCTGCAGAAGGTGAAAAGACTTATAAAGTTGCATATATTGCAAGAGCACAAGGAGATTCTTTTGCTGCTTGGCTTGCAAATGCAGTAAAGGATGAAGTAGCTGCAAACTATAAGGATGTAGAGGTAGATATATTTGATGGAGATAGCAAGAATGAAGTTATAGCATCTCATATTGAGAATGCGGTTACAAAGAAATATGATGCAATTCTTCTTCAACCATTTGATTCTGAAGCACAAGTAGCACCAGCTATGACAGCTATGGATAAAGGAGTTAAGGTTATTACAGTAAACAACCGTATTAATGATAATGATAGAGCAGCGGCAGTAGATGCAGACCCAGTTGATCAAGCTGCTAAAAATGCAAAACTTGCTTTAGAGCAAGTTCCTCAAAATGGAAAAGTTGTAGTTCTTATGGGACCAGCAGGTAATATGCACTCTGATAAGAGACGTGAAGGATGGGAAAAAGAATTCTTTGCAAAGAGACCAGACGTTAAAATCTTAGATGAGCAAATCGCAAATTGGAATAAAGATGAAGCGATGAGATTAATGGAAGACTGGATTCAAACTCATGGAGAAATTGATGCAATAATATCTATGAATGATAACATGTGTGTAGGAGCTCTTGAAGCAGCTAAAGCAGCAGGAAAGACAAATATATTATCTTATGGTGTTGATGGAACAGCAGAAGCTTGTTTAGCTATAAAAAATGGGGAAATGACATCAACTACTCTTCAAAGTGCTTACGAGCTTGCAGAAAAAGCTGTTAAGCTAACATATGATGTTATGACTGGTAAAGTAGAGCGTGATACTATAATGGTAGATTGTCCATTAATCACAAAGGATAACGCTGATGAGTTTATAGAAATTCATAAAAAAGCAGGTAATATAGACTAACAAAAAAGGTAGACCTTGTACAGTTTTGTGCAAGGTCTATAGTTGAAATTAATTTAGGCATCTTCAAAAAAAAATAAGCCAGAATCCTCGTCTATTTTGTGTTATACTACGTCAACAGAACCCGTAGATAGTGCTACTATCTTTGGAACCTGTTTCCTTGTCTAACTCAAAATATACTTCCTATCTTTGACTTATTATTTATTTTAAGATGACTTTAGGAGGAATAAAGATGATAAACAAGGCAGTATATATGTGTGGAACTCATAATATGGAAACAAGAGATATTGAAGTTTCAGTTCCAAAGGATAAAGAAGTACTTATAAAATTAGAATATGTAGGAATATGTGGTTCAGATGTACATTATTATGAGCATGGTAGAATAGGAGACTTCATAGTAGATGGAGATTTTATTTTAGGTCATGAATGTGCTGGAGAAATAGTTCAAGTAGGTCCTGGAGTTAAAAATTTAAAAGTTGGAGATAGGGTTGCATTAGAGCCAGGTCAAACTTGTGGTCAATGTGAGTTTTGTAAAAGCGGTAAGTATAACCTGTGTCCAGAGGTTGAGTTCTTAGCAACACCACCATATCATGGTTCTTTAATGAATTATATAACATATCCAGAAAATATGTGTTTTAAACTACCAGACAATGTATCAACTAAGGAGGGTGCTTTAGTTGAACCTTTAGCAGTAGGATTACATGCTGTATCACAAGGAAATGTAAAATTAGGGGATACAGTTGTAGTTTTAGGTGTAGGATGTATAGGTCTAGTAACTTTATTAGCTTGTAAGGCATATGGTGCTACAAATGTTATTGTTGTAGATGTTATAGATAAGAGATTAGATTATGCCCTAAAATTAGGTGCAACTAAAGTTATAAATGCTAAAAATCAAGATGTACTAGCTGTAATAAATGAGATTACAAACAATGCTGGTGCAAATGTGGTTATTGAAACAGCAGGATCTGAACATACAATAAAGCAGACACCTTACTTAGTAAAAAGGGGTGGAGCTATTGTATTAGTAGGACTTGCACCAAAGGATATAATTGAGTTTGATTTTATGCAAATTATGACTAAAGAGGTTGAAATAAAAAGCGTATTTAGATATAGAAACATATATCCAGCAGCTATAGGAGCAATTTCTGATGGGAAAATTGATGTTAATGGAATAGTTACCCATGAATTTGATTTTAGTGACACAAAGGAAGCCTTTGACTATGTTATAGAAAATAAAAATGATGTAGTAAAGGCAGTTATTAAGCTTTAATAATTTTGATTGGAGTGGCTAGAAGATGAAGTACTTATTAGGCATAGATATTGGAACCTCAGGTACTAAAACAGTGCTATTTGATAGGGGAGGAAATCCGATTTCCTCTTCTACAGCAGAATATCCATTATATCAGCCAGAGATTGGTTGGGCAGAACAAGACCCACAAGATTGGTGGAAGGCAGTATGTATAACAATTAATCAGGTTATAAAAGATAGTAATATAAATCCGGAATACATTAGTGGTATTGGCTTATCTGGACAAATGCACGGTTTAGTTATGTTAGATGGAGATGGAAATGTATTAAGAAAATCTATTATTTGGTGTGACCAACGTACAGCTAAGGAATGTGTTGAGATTACAGAAAAAGTTGGAGAAAAAAGATTAATAGATATTACAGCAAATCCTGCTCTAACAGGATTTACAGCATCTAAAATACTTTGGGTTAGAAATAATGAACCTGAAATATATGAAAAATGTAGGAAAATATTATTACCTAAGGATTATATAAGATATATGCTTACAGGTGAATTTGCTACGGAGGTATCTGATGCTTCAGGAATGCAGCTTTTAGATATTAAAAATAGGTGCTGGTCTAAGGAAGTCCTTAATGCTTTAGATATTCCTATAGAGTATTTAGGAGATGTACATGAATCAATTGTAGTCAGTGGAAAAGTTCATAAAAAAGCAGCGGAGGTTACTAGTCTTAAAGAGAATACACCAGTGGTTGGTGGAGCAGGAGATCAGGCAGCTGGTGCAATAGGAAATGGCATTATAAAAAGTGGACAAATATCTTCCACTATAGGTACTTCAGGAGTAGTATTTGCACATTTAGATGAACCTATAATTGATGAGAAAGGAAGAGTACACACCTTTTGTCATGCAGTGCCAGGTGCATGGCATATGATGGGAGTAACCCAAGGTGCAGGACTTTCTTTAAAATGGTTTAGGGATAATTTTTGTACTAATGAAATTGAAGTAGCAAAAGGTATGGGAATTGATCCATATGTACTTATGACTAAAGAAGCAGAAAAAGTGCCTGCAGGTTCAAGGGGATTAATATATCTTCCATATCTCATGGGAGAGCGTACACCACATTTGAATCCTAAGGCAAAGGGTGTATTCTTTGGACTTTCAGCTGCTCATACAAAAAATGAGATGCTAAGAGCTGTAATTGAAGGAGTATCCTATTCACTTTTAGATTGCATGGAAATCATTAAAGACACAGGAATGAATCCTACTAATGTGATGGTGTCAGGTGGAGGCGGAAAAAGTGAACTATGGCGCCAAATATTAGCAGATATGTTTAACTGTAAAGTATCTACAAATAAATCATCAGAAGGACCAGCCTTAGGGGTAGCATTGCTTGCAGGAGTTGGAACTGGCGTATATAAGGATATACATGAGGCTTGTAGCATAGCAATTTCTGAAAATAGTGTACAATTTCCAAAGGAAGAAAATTCCCTAGTATATAAAAGATATTATGAGATTTATAAGAAGATATATAATGATTTAAAAGGAACTTTTGAATTATTATAATAGATTAATTATATTACAATTTATTAAGTTAAGAATGAGCACTCCTAGGGGTGCTCATTCTTATTTAACACCACAAGTATTAATAACTTTGTTTATATATTTTAGAATTTTATATATAATATTTATAGAAGTTTATTTAGATATAAAAAACAACTGGTAAAATATTCGATATATGTTTTAAAAATATGTGTTTAGTGAAATGGAGTTAATTTTAATGGTTGAATTGCTAAGAAATCTTACGAATAATTTAGGGTATGTAATCCTTATTGCTTTCTTTGTTTCAAGACTAGGGAGCTTTAAGAAAATAGTACAAAAGGATAAATTTAAAAAGAAAGATCTAATTGTGCTTTCAATAATTTTTGGAGCTTTTGGAATTTTGGGAACCTACACAGGAACAGAGGTTAATGGAGCTATTGCTAATACTAGAATTATTGGTGTAATGACTGGGGGAATACTATGCGGACCTTTTGTAGGGACAATGGCAGGTATTATAGCTGGGATTCATAGATTGCTTGTAGATATTGGAGGAATTACATCAATACCTTGTACAATAACTACTATAATTTCGGGAATAGTTGCAGGTTTAATATATAGTAAATCAAGTGAAAATAACAAGTGGTTTTATGGGTTATTTGGAGGACTTTTAATTGAAATTTTAGAAATGATTTTAATACTTACAATGGCACATCCCTTTAGTAGTGCATTAACCATTGTAAAGAGCATATATTTTCCTATGAGTTTTGCTAATGGTATTGGAATTGCAATTCTAATATTGATAATTCAAAAAATACTTAAAGAAAAGGAAGAAATTGCAGCAAAACAAGCACAAATCGCTTTAGAGATAGCAAATAAAACCTTACCTTATTTTAGAGAAATGAATGAAAATTCCTTAGAACAGATATGCGGAATAATAAGGGAATCTATTAATGCAGATGCAGTATCTATAACGAATAAAGAAAATATATTAGCTCACGTAGGAGTAGGAGCTGACCATCACATAAAGGGTCAGAAGATTATAACAGAAGCTACAAAAAAAGTTATTAAAGGAGGAAATTTACTTTCTCTAACAAATGCAAATCAGATAGAGTGTCCTAATTTAAATTGTAGTTTAAAATCTGCAATTATTGCTCCTTTAAAAGAAGGAGATGAAGTAATAGGCACATTAAAAATATATTATTGCACTGATAATGCTATTTCCTTTAGAAATATAAATTTAGCTGTAGGCTTATCCCAAATTATTTCTACCCAGCTAGAAATAAGTAAGCTTGGAGAACTGAAAAATATGGCAAATAGGGCTGAAATAAAGGCGTTGCAATCCCAAATAAATCCGCATTTTCTATTTAATGCGCTAAACACAATAATTTCCTTTATTAGATTTAATCCAAATAAAGCAAGAGAGTTAATTATTAATTTATCTACCTACTTAAGGTATAATTTAGATATAGGCGAAAACCATGTAGATATTTATAAAGAACTAGAGCAGGTTAAAGCATATGTAGAAATAGAAAAAGCAAGATTTGGAGAGAAACTTCACGTAGTTTATAATATTGAAGATGATTTAGATGTTAAGATTCCAAGTCTTATCATTCAGCCAATAGTTGAAAATTCCATAAAACATGGTATTTTAAAAGGTAAAGGTGAAGGCACAGTGACAATTGAAGTTAAAAAAGTTTCCAAGGACAACATTATGATAACAATTGAAGATGATGGAATTGGAATTTCAGAAGATATTATAGAAAAAGTCTATGAAGATAAAATGGAAGAAAATAAAATAGGCATATCAAATGTCCATAATAGATTAAAATATATTTATGGTGAAGGATTAAAGATAGAAGCATTGAAAAGTGGTACTAGAATCAGTTTCAATGTAAATAAAATAAGGGAGTGATGGTATGAATTGTATTATTGTTGATGATGAATCTCCTTCAAGAGAAGAACTAAAATATTTTATAAACAATTTCAGTAATATAAAAATAGTGAATGAATTTGATGATTCTATTAAGGCTTTAGAATATATTGAAGAAAATAAACCAGATATTATTTTCCTAGATATTAATATGCCAAAACTAGATGGCATAGCATTATGTAAAATTATTAATCATTTTCCAAAACAATCCCTTGTAATTTTTATTACTGCCCATAAAGATTATGCTGTAGATGCTTTTGAAATTCAAGCTTATGACTATATATTAAAGCCTTATTCAGAAGAACGAATAGTTAGTACACTAAAGAAAATTGATAAACTTTCAGATAAAAAGTGTATAAATAATAAAATAACCCTTTGGAAAGATAATAAGATGATTGTAAAAAATATAATGGATATTTCCTATTGTGAAGCAAAGGAACGAGAAACTTTAATTTATATTAATGGAGTACAATATAATGTAAACTGTAGTATTTCAGAATTTTATAAAAAACTTCCCAAAGAACTCTTTTATAGAAGTCATAGATCTTATATTATTAATACTGATAAAATTACAGAGATAGTTCCGTGGTTTAACAACACCTTTATGTTAAAATTACAAGGTGAGAAAGTTGATATACCCGTAAGTAGAAATAATATAGGTGAGTTTAAGCATATAATGGGCATATAAAAGCACTTGATGTGCTTTTTTTGTTTTTTCATGTATGAAACCGTATAAACTCCTAAAAAACATATTATAATTTTGTTAACAAATAATTAATTAGGAGGGGTACAAATGGTATCATTTATTTTAGCGATTATTGCTCTTATTATAGGTTATTTTATTTATGGTACAATTGTGGAAAAGGCTTTTGGAGCAGATGAAAAAATTCAAACTCCTGCTGTAAGGCTAGAGGATGGTGTAGACTTTGTTAAAATGCCTGCATACAAAATTTTCTTAATTCAATTTCTTAACATAGCAGGTTTAGGACCTATTTTTGGTGCAATTGCAGGTGCAATGTGGGGTCCATCAGCATTTTTGTGGATTGTATTTGGATGTATATTTGCAGGTGGAGTTCACGATTATTTTTCTGGTATGCTTTCAGTAAGGCATGATGGGACAAGTATTCCTGAAGTTGTAGGTCAATACCTTGGAAAAGGCTTCAAAAACTTTATGAGAGTATTCTCAGTAATACTTTTAGTTCTTGTAGGAGTTGTATTTGTAACGGGACCAGCAAGTATATTAAAAGGATTAACAGGATTGAACATTACAGTATTAATATATATTATATTTGCTTATTACTTAATTGCAACAATGGTTCCTATAGACAAGCTTATTGGAAAGATATACCCCATTTTTGGAATTTGTTTATTAGTTATGGCAATTGGTGTTGGTGCTGCATTAATTTTTGGTGGATTTGATATACCAGAAATAATACCTGCTAATTTGATTAATATGCATTCAAACCCAGATAAAAACCCAATATTTCCAATGCTATTTATAACTATTGCTTGTGGAGCTATTTCAGGGTTCCATGCTACACAATCACCTTTAATGGCAAGATGTATAACTAGTGAAAAGCAAGGTAGAAAAATATTCTATGGTTCAATGATAGCAGAAGGTGTAGTTGCTTTAATTTGGGCAGCGGCAGCAATGAGTTTCTTTGGTGGAGTAGCAGAGTTAAATGCAACTATGGCAATGGAAGGTCATACAGCAGCTTGGGTAGTAAATGAAATTTGCGGAAGCTTACTAGGAAGAGTTGGTGGGTTATTAGCTATACTTGGAGTTGTAGCATGTCCTATAACTTCTGGTGATACAGCATTTAGAAGTGCAAGATTAACTATAGCTGATACATTTAAACTTGATCAAGGACCTATTAAAAATAGATTTATGATTAGTATTCCTTTATTTGTAGTAGGCTTTATATTAACTAAGATGGATTTTGGAATAGTATGGAGATATTTTGGATGGTCTAACCAAACTTTAGCTACAATAGTATTATGGACATCAGGCATGTACTTAGTTACTAAAGGTAAAAAACACTGGATTGCTACTATACCAGCTACATTTATGACAGCAGTATGTACATCTTACATTTTAATTGCACCAGAAGGCTTTAAGCTTTCTCAAAGTATTTCATATCCAATAGGAATTGTAAGTGCAATTGTAGCAATGGTAGTTTTCTTAATAGCAGCAAAAAAAGTAGAAACAAAAGCAAAAGGTAAAATTTAAAATTCTATAAAGTTCATTATAAAAATACTAATGGAATAAAAGTACTTATAGGCTAGATACACAAAAAGTGTTTAGCTTATAGGTACTTTTTTATATATTTTTATGTGGTTGATACCATCTCTAATACTTCCATCTAGTTTAAAGAGTGAGTGAAGAGTTGTTACACACCTGGATAAGGATTATATTACAATAAATAAAATAGTTTACAATTTGTAACTATAAATTTATTATAGAAGTATGCAATTGTAATAATTAGGATTCATAGTCGATTAAAGTAATAGTATTTTAAGATAAATGGTAACTACTGTATATTTATATGAAAAGGAGGTCTCTATGAAAAAAAATAATTTGCGTAGTAAATTAATCATGAGTATATTAATCCTGAATTATTCACCGAATT
>NZ_DJBA01000060.1:0-14946 GCF_002435615.1 Clostridium sp. UBA5988
CAATGGATGTTCTATACAACATCAGTGGTGATAAAGAGTTAATACAACTGGCAGATATGAGAGATAAAGCTATAAGGGATGAGAAAAGTAGACTTCAAGGTGCTAGAGATGAAGGTAGAGAAGAAGGCAAAAAAGAAGGTAAAATAGAAGGAATAAAGCAAGGAGCAAGAGATGCTTTAGTCAAAAGCACTATAAAACTTTTAAGGAAAAAGTTTAAGGATATTCCAGAGAATATAATAGAGTCTATACTCAAATTATCTTTAGAAAAGATAGAAAAAATTAATGGAGATTTGTTTGATATAGAGTCCATTGAGGAGTTAAAGAAGTATCTTTAATTACGGATATATTCAATATAAAACTATATTTAGTTAGGAGCACATAGTAACAGTAGAATTCAGAATTCTGCTGTTTTTTTATGTAGTTATACATTGGTCATATTAAAGCAAAAATTTAATTTTATGAATTTAATTAGAGTAGGTGAAAGAAAATATAAATTAACTATATATTATTACAAATACAGGCAATTATGGTATAATTATTGTATTAAAATGTTGATACGAGGTAATAACATGAGATATTCATCTAATTATTTGAGTAAAGGTAACAATTATAGAATAATTCTTCAAAGTCATAATAAGAAAAATATTAAGACTAATATTTATGGCTCTTTTTGTGTTGTTCAAAATATCATACAAAGAGGCAATCCTACTAAAATTTCTAATTATTTAAAAGTAGAACTTGGTGATGAGCTAAAAAATATAAAAACAAATGATAATATAAAGTATTTAGCTAAAGAGATTCCCCATTGGAAAAATCTCATCAAGGGTAGCGATGAATTAAACTATTATCCTGCCAGAGAATTTTTATATAAGGTTATTCCAAAGCATTTACAAGAATTTGAATTTATACAAAAGCTTATACTACCTGAAGTTAAGATTAGTGACATCATAGAAACCGAAAATAAGGAATTTGTTGATCAGCAGGTAGATTTTTATTTGCCACAGTGTAACTTAGTTATAGAGATAGATGGTAGTCAACATACTAGAGAAGTTAATAGGCAAATTGATATTGAAAGGGATGGATATTTAGCTGAAAATGGTATAAAAACTATTAGGTTTACAAGTAATATTATAAGAAAGTTAAGTGAAGATAAATCAGATGACAAGAATATAAGAGAGTTATATTCAATATTAAAAAATAGTGATGAGATAAAGAAATATAGAAATGAGATGTTTGTAAATAGTAAAATAGCAAGGAAATATGATGGTATTATGAGATTTCAAAATCTTATTTTAGAACAATTGAAAGAAGGCATAATATCATTAAATGATAATGAATGGATTTTTAATATAAAAGATGATGGTGATGGTATACCTTTTAAGGTTGCAATAACAGATATATTTTTATACTTAAAACATATTTTAAATCTTCAGGGTAAAATGATTACTTTTCCAACATTAACTATAAATAAAGTACATCAGTTTAATAAAAATAACAAGGGAGTAAATGTTGATATTAGTGTAACTAAAAGATGGGATTATTCCTTAGATAATCCTAAGGTTTCATATGTTAGAGCTGATTATATGGACAATAGAAATTATTTTAAAGTAGCCGTTTCAGAAGCTATGATTAAATATAAAATTGAACAATCTGGGAAAGAAAAAAATGTAGATTCACTGTGTTATATTTTAGATAACATATATGGATTTAACAAATTTAATGATGGTCAGCTAGGGGTAATAAAGAATGCATTAGAACTTCAAGATACTATAGGCTTATTACCTACAGGTGCTGGAAAATCTTTATGTTACCAGCTTGTTTGTTTACTGCAACCTACTATTAATTTTGTAGTAGTTCCTATAAAGTCCTTAATGTATGATCAAAAGATAAATCTAGATAGTAAAGGTATAGTTCATACTAACTATATATCTGGTGATTTATCCGCTGAAGAAAAGCATAAAATAATGAAAGATTTAGGTAATGGTAAATATTTTTATGTTTGGGTTTCACCAGAGCGGTTTCAGACAGAAGATTTTAGACATGAGCTTTCTAAAATAAATTCTGAATCATTAGTTGGATATGCAGTAATAGATGAAGTTCACTGTTTATCAGAGTGGGGTCATGATTTCAGAACATCATACTTGCACCTTTCAAAGACCATAAGAAATCATTGCCCAGGGGCTTTATTCTTAGGATTAAGTGCAACAGCATCAACCAATGTATTGAAAGATATATTAGCAGAATTTGAAATAAGTAAAGAAAATGTTAAAACAATATTAGATTATACAAGAAAAGAACTAACCTTTAAAGTATATAGAGACACAAATGGTAATAGAGGTGATAAATTTAATAGACTCAATGAACTATTAGATATACTAAATAAAAAAAGAAATGTATTTGAATTAGATGGTGAAGAATCTAAATGTGGAATAATATTTACACCTTATGTAAAGGGTCCCTTTGGATGCTATGGATTATATAATAAGTTGAATGAAAATGACAATTACAAAGGTAAAGTTGGATATTATAGTGGTGAAGTACCTAAAAAGGATGTAAAAGGTGATAACAAATACACTAAACAAGAGCCTATAATGGCAGAAAAGCAATTTAATAAATATAAAAAAGAAGTTCAAGATAAATTTAAAAATAATCAGATTCCTTTATTGATTGCAACTAAAGCCTTTGGTATGGGAGTAGACAAACCAAATGTTAGATATACCATCCATTATGGCATACCAGCATCAATAGAGTCACTATATCAAGAAGGAGGACGTGCTGGAAGAGATAGAAAAAATGCAGCCTGTTATATAATTAATTCTGTTGATAAGATGGATAAAGAAGATCACGATAAGATTTTTGGAATGTATACAACAGTAGAAGAAATGCAAGAGATTCTAGAAAAATATAATTGGAGTAAAGGAGATATATTAAGAATACTATATCTATCATTAAGTGGGCATAGAGGCATAGATGAGGAAAGCCAATTAGCTTACCATATTCTAAATGTTTTGTCTTCAAAGAAATCTAGAATTATAAGCGTAACAGATATAAAAAACTCAATAAATACAATTGGAATTAATGGTAAGGAAATAAAGGTGGATTTTAATACTGTTCAAAAGGCTATATACAGATTAAGTCTCTTAGGGTTAATAAATGACTGGATAATAAGAGATTGGGGAAACAAAGGTAAATTTGATGTGGATTTTAGAACTATATCAAATACAGAAGTTAGAAATAATTTAATTAAATATATCAGAAAGTATGAACCAGAATTTCATCTAGATAGGGTTAAGGAAGGTAGAGATAAAAATATAAGAGAAATATTAGATTCTGAGGGAAATGAAATTTATAAATATATTAAGATTATAATTCAATGGAACTATGACAATGTATTTTATAGTAGAAGAGAATCATTAAAAAATGTTGAAGACTTATGCCTTGACTATGAGGAAAAAGGAGCTGAATTCTTTAAAAATAAATTAGAAGGATATTTTAAGGTAACAGACTCAACTTTCATAATAAGTAGCTTAGGGGATAATCCAACTAGTGTTGAAGATTGGTATAAAATATTACTAAAAAAAGATGGGCACTTAATTTCTCCTAAGGAAATTAGTGAAGTTAATAACTCTATGTTAAGATTTATTGAAGGAGCAAGATTTAACTCAGCCTATAACTACTTATATAGTATAACCTCCCTTTGTTTAAGTAAGTTTCATTTAAAAGAAGTAAGAGATAGATTAGAAGAAGCATTCAATAATATAGATGATTATAGTTTAGAAAAAAAAGAGATAATTTTCAAAAATTCCTTAATTATTGGGAAAAATATGGTTCCAGAATCTAAAGAAATATTAAGCCAGGTTTTAAATGAGCATTTCACTGATAAAATAAGAATTTATAAGGAATTAGAAGACAATAATAGTTTAAGTTTAATATTAAGTGAAGGATTAGACAAACTTGAAAAAGTAGGAGGAGCTTTAAATGGTAAATGTAGACAAGCTAAATAAAACAATTGAAGAACTTGATATTCAAGCTAAGGAAATCAAGGGTATAGTAGAAAAAGAAAAGGAATTAGAGATCTTAATTAATAAAATTGAAGTTATGTCATCAGGTATTGATAGATCATCAAGTGAATTAAATACTATAAAAGATACATTTAGTAGCTATATACAATCATCTAAGGAAATTAGAAATGGTATGATAGATAAGTTTGATAGCTTGAAAGAGTTAACACTAAAGATAAACAATAAGATAAATGATGAACTAATGGATGAAGTAATCAATAGCAAGGATGTAATCACTAAAAATATTAAAGGCTTAGGTAAGTCTATAGAAGGTAATTCCTATGAAAATAAGGAAATACTTCAAAAAGAAATTCAGAACAATAGAAGTGAGTTAGATAAGGGCATAGTAGCTTCAAAGAAAGAATTACTAGATATAATAAAAAGCCAATCAGCAGATATGCAAAGTATTAAAATAGAAATAATGAAAGAGATAAAACAACTTAAAATTATAGGAATAATGATAATAATTTTAAGTTTAGTTGCAATTATAAGTAATTTTATTGGATAATTCAAATAAAATTATATCTAGGAACATAATAAATTGTATATATAATTAGCTTTGCTAGTGATATAGGAATAAATAGTTACATGTAGGTTAGTAGATTCTGAAAAGTTTGTACTAGCCTTTTATATTGAGCTTTTTATTTAAGAATACTTTAATATGATATTCTTATCTTATTTATCTAAAATTATTATAATATATTAACAAGGCTCATATACATTGGTTAAGAGAAATTTTTAATAGGTGTATTATGGAGGAAATATTTAAACAGATAATATCTGTAAATAAGGTTAGTGAAGTAGTAAAAATTATAGAGATGCTTCAAAATTCAATGTATAAAAAATGTTTGAAATGGATACCAGTTGGAGGAGTAGAGAATAACTTAGGAATAATAAGTATGGGGAGTAATGGTGCTTCTGCAGTAATTGAGAGAGTAACCAATGCTATAGATGCCGTATTAGAAAGAGAATGGGTTGAGAGAAATAAACCCCAAAATATTGAAACACCACGTGAGGCTGTAGAAAAGTGGTTTAATATCAAAGATGGACATTTAAAAGATATTGATAAATATGATGAAAATTTAACTAGTAAGATTAAAGTTACATACTTTGATAGTGATTGTAATAGTAAGCCAACAATTGAAATAAGAGACAAGGGGATAGGGATAGAATCAAGTAACTTTAGTGAAACTATATTGAGTTTAAATGGTAGTAACAAGCTAGGAAAGCTATTTTTATCAGGAGCATATGGACAAGGTGGTTCTACTGCATTAAGTTTTTCAGAGTATACTTTGATAATTTCCAGAAGAATTAGGAGTAAAAATGTAGCTTTTACAATAGTGAGATATAATCTAGGAGACACTTCTACTGATAAGCACGGAAAGTACGAATACATGATAGATAGCAGTACAGGAATGCCTCTAAAAATTACAGTGAATAATAATTTATTTGAAGAAGGTACAATGGTTAAACATATAGCTATGGATGTTGGAAAGTTTAATGGAGTAATGACAGCACCAACTAACTCATTGTGGTACTTAGCGCATCATTATCTATTTGATCCAATTTTACCTTTTCAAATTTATGATGGTAGAATATCTAAGTCAACTAAGAATGCTAAAAGAAATGTAGCTGGAAATTACAGGTTGCTTTGTAAAAGTGATAATACTGAATATCAAAGAAAAGGTGAATTCATACTAGGAGATGGAAGAGTTAAAATCACTTGGTGGGTTTTAAAATCAGAGGATAAGAAGGAGAAAATTAAACATTATACATTACCATCGAAACCAATTATAATAACTCATAACGGTCAAAAACAAGGCGAACTATCAAATAGCATTATAAAAGACAATCTAAGGCTTCCATATTTAGATAAATATATAGTAGTCCACATTGATTGCGATAATATTGATAATGAATCAAAGAGAAGATTATTTTCTAGCACAAGGGAAACTCTTAAGAATGGAAATTTAACTGAAGAGCTAAAAGAAATTTTAATTAATGCACTATCAAATGATGAAGAGCTTAAAAGGATAAATAATGAAAGAAAAAGGCAATTACTTACTTCGGGAAATGATGATACAGAGAAAGAATTAGTAAAAAGATTATCAGATAGATTATCTAAAACAATAGCATTGCCTTCATTAATAACTTCACCAAAACCAAAAAGTTCAGTACCAACACCCAAAATTAAAACACCCATAATATCTAAGGAGCCACCTACATTTATTAAAATAACAAATAAGGATCCTATAGAAATTTATAGTGAGAAGGTATTTGCAATTCATTTTGAAACTGATGCTAATGAGTCATATTTTAGAAACAATGAAGTTTTTAATCAAATTATTACACCATCTAAAGTAGTAATTTATAATGGGAAAACGAATATGAATGGTGGAAGAGGGATTATCTATTTTCAGGCGTTAAAGGATATACAATTGAAAGATAAAGCTAAAATAAAGCTACAATTAAAGATAGGTAGTAAAGTTATTGAGGATAAAATAGATATTATAGTAATACAGAAAAAAGAAGAAGTAATAAGAAGAGTAGAAAAATTACAGGAACCTAATATAAAATTACATTGGATAGATGATTCTCATAAACATTATATTGGCTGTGATTGGGATAAAGATTCAGTAGTTGAAGTTATTGAAGATGATGAAGAAATAGATGTATTCATATCTGCTGTTAATAAAAATTATATAAATGCTATAGAAAAGTATGGTAAGAAAAATACTGACAAAATTGAAAAGATTAAAAACTTTTATGAAGAGCAAGTAGCATACTATGCTTTACTATATAGGCATCTAAGGCTTAAAAATAAAGCTAAGGATGAGGACCTTAACAATGAGGAAGCAGCTGAAAAAGAAGAAGATTGTGTCCAGTATCAATGTATTGCAGATACTGTTTGTGGAATAATTGGTCAATTACATGATATTTTCTTATAATCTTAGAAAGGGGAATTACGCATGAGAGATAAAAACACAAGAAGAGAACATTCATGGCATAAAATATGTTCATATCTAGGTGCTTTTCCTTCCCAACTTGCATCAGAGATAATAGATGTTTTTACAGAAGAAGGAGATATAATATTTGACCCCTTTTCTGGAAGAGGAACAACATTATTAGAAAGCCGTATCGCAAATAGGATACCAATAGCATCAGATTTAAATCCAATTGCAATTGCAATTACAAAAGCAAAGAATTGTAGTGTAACAAAGGAGAACTTATTTAAAAGAATTGACTCATTAGAACAACTATTTGATTTGAATTTATATTTTTCTCTTGCCAGTATTCAATCCAAAGATATACAATTAATTTTTCATAAAAAAACCTTGGCTCAACTTTGCTATCTACAACAAAAGTTAGTAGATAGTGATGACCAAGAGGATATTGTATTAACTGCAGCAATACTTGGAATATTACATGGTGGAGAGCGAAAAGATGGATCTTCTATTTATGCATCTATGGCAATGCCTAACACGTTTAGTATGTCTCCCAGCTACCTTAAAAGATTTGCTGAACTAAATAACTTATATAAAAAAGAAAGAAATGTATTTGAGCTCTTAAAAGAAAAAATAAAAAGGATGTATATAAACTTTTATGATATTCATGGCAATGGAATTGTAATAGAAGAGGATGTGAAAAAGATTAGTTTAAATAAGAAAATTTCAAATTACAAGGGTAAAGTTAAATTAATCTTAACATCTCCACCTTATTTAAGTGTTTTAAACTATGCAAAGCAAAATTGGATTAGAATGTGGTTCTTGAAAAAAGACGTTGATGCCATATCTAAAATATTAGATGATAAGTTAAATTTATTAAATTCTATAGAATTTCTAGAAAAAGTTACAGAACAACTTTATGAATTTATTTCAGAAGATGGCATAATAATATATGTAATTGGTGATGTAAAAAACTATAATAGTAAAACTATATCACCTGCTAGAGAATTAATAAAAAGATTTCATATGAAAAATCAATTTGAATATATTGGATGTTTAAATGATTTTTGCCCCAATAATTTAAAAATGACAAAGATATGGAAAGATCATAAGGGAGAGGCTACCAATATTGATAGGATATTGGTATTATCTAAATCAAAACCAGTAATTGAAAAAGATAAAATAGATATAGATGCAATACAAGAATATGCAATAAACTTTGCAGGGATAAATTAATTATTATTATTATAAAAAGTAAATTATATATATTGAATCATATAAGATTAATATATAGTAACAGTAGAATTTCTGAATTCTGCTGTTTTTTTATGTAGTTATACATTAAACAAAGGAAATATTTGTTGAATATGGTATGAATTTATTGAGCAGTGGACAGGGAGGTGGTACAATATATGTGTAACGTGTAATATATTGGTTCAATTGTTAATGCATCTTTAAGATATAAGAAAAAAAGAGGCCATAGGGAAGAGGTGGAGCATGAGTAACAAGGATATTATAAATGAAAATAATTTATTAATAGAAGACTTAGAGGAAAATCAAATTCATGTTAAGGATATTACATCCTCAATTATTACTAATCCTTATGGTGCTATTACCTTACCCTATGATGGTAGTGTAGATTTAAATAGCTTTTCACGAATATTGGAAGATAAATTAAGCAGTAGTTATAAAATATTTTGGTTCTTTGGAATCTATGAAGAGATAATTAAAGGAAACAAGTACATATCCTTTAGAAAACTTGTATGTAGAATGATAGTGGGAGCATGGTATCCTGTTACTCAATACAAACTTAGTTTAGGAATTCAAGACAGACTATATGATTTAGTTATACTAATCCATGAAAAATATAATATACCTTGTGATATGAATAAAAATAAACTATTAGTGGTTATAGAAAATATAGAAGATGTTGAAGTTGAAAAAAGAATTAAATCACTTCATGATTATGTACCTTATAGACTTTTAACTCCCTTCTTTGCTAAGGAATTAGCATTAACAAAGAATATATTTAAGAAGAATGATAATAAGAGAAATAAGTTTATAGCTGAGCTGACCAATCTAGATGAGAGAGCTATATATAAAATAGATATTGATAATAAGGTCATAGAAATTAATGACTCTTGGTATAAGTACATAAGAGTTAATCAAACTATTATATGTGGATGGATGCATTATAACCTGGTTTGTTATCTTCAAAAGAGAAATCCTAATGTACCAGCAATTCCATTTAAAATCACAGCACCAGGTAAAAGGGATCTAAGTAAGGCAACTAAGCTTTGGAAGGATATAAATAGGGATAAAACTGTAAGTGATATTTATACAGGAAAGGAACTAACAGAAGAGAACTTCTCGAATTATGGGAATCTAAGTATAGACCACTTTATTCCCTGGAGCTTTGTACTTCACGATGAACTATGGAATTTAGCACCTACCTTTAAAAATGTAAACAGTCAAAAGAGTAATAAACTACCTGACCTTAGCTTATACATGGACAAGTTCTGTGAAGTCCAATACAAAAGCTTTGATATAATGCAGAGAAATCCTAAAAGATATAAGAAGTACTTAGAAGGATATTTATCCATAAATATAGCTGTGAACAATGAAAGGAAAATTGAAAAAGAAGAGTTTAACCAGAAGTTAAAAGTAAATATAGAACCACTGTATCAGATAGCTTTTAATCAGGGGTATGGGGTTTGGGAGAGGTAATAGGAAATATTAAAAATATATAGGGTGATTTTTAGTGTAGTTAAGGGAGAATGGGATCTATGGAGAACAAAAACTCTTAGGTATGTCTAAAATACTAAAATTAAGCCAATGATATAAAAAGTATCATTAGCTTGTGTAGTAATTACATTAGTAAATTATTTTAAATTTAGATAAATAAATACGAATTTATAAGTAAATATATAAAAAGAGATAAGGAGAAAAATATGACAAGTGAAGACTATAAGATCAACGTAGAATATTTTATTAAAGATCAGGTACTTGATAATAGAGCGATTGGATGTGGAATATATATTATTGAATTATTAAAAAGTAATACCAAAGGAGCAATTCCTTTATATATTGGTCAATCTCTTACTATGCTAAAACGAGGAGGAGAGCATTTGCATGATTTCTTTAAAGAAGCTGCCTATTTAGGATTATCGAAAGATAACATGGAAGATAGTCAATTAAAAATCAGATTTAGGGTTCTTGAAAAGTGTGTACCTGCTGATAGATTTAAGAGAGAAACTTATCAAATCAATAAAATACATCCTATTCTTCAAAAATCGACAAACGACAATATGCTTGATATAGATAATAAAAGAAAGAATGTAAAAGAAGCTTTAGAAAAAGTATAAAAATATTTTAGGTTATGTGACATTATACTGAACATCATAATTTAATAGTTGCATATGAAAATCTCAATTTGTGCAGGTGAATGTATTGAAAAAATGGGATATAAATGATGAAGACATAAAAGACTATTATATAAAGGTAACTAAGAAATGCAAAACACAGGATAAGTTTAAAAGCCTATCTTATTTTTTATGAAAAACATATTTAAAACTTAAACTTGATATAATGTTAATTATATTGTATACGGGTAAGTATTTACTTTTTTAGGTACGGTGCGGTAAGCATATTTCTGAATAGCCAAAATAAAAAGAAGTTTTTAAAAGATTTATATTAATCCAATGATACTAAAAGTGTCAGCGGATGTATATTATAATCCCAACTGTGTAAATGTATAGAATGAAAGTTATATTATTATAAATTGAGATAGGAAAGTAACTAATATGGGGTGGATAAATGGATAATAATCTACAAGAAAAGATACATAATTTGATAGAAATATTATACAAATGGGAGGAAGATCTAAGTAGTGTAAATATAAAAAGATTAAATAATAGCTATTATGATATTGTTTCCTTTTTAATAAATAAAAACGAGGTCAGTATTCCAAATAATTTTCCAGCTTTCATAAGGTTTCTAAATGAAAATAAAATAAATACTTTTGTAGAAAGTGGAGAAATAGGACATGAAATTATACTTAATGAAAAAGTTTTGGTAAATGGGAGACTAAATCCAAAATTAAAACAATGGTACAAGGAAATAGAATCACTTAAGGAAGTAGAGCAAAAGGCTATGTTAGACTTCTTAGTTGAATGTAGAAAAAAGAGAGGCTCTAAGGATGAAGCAAAATATTGCGAGTACTATAAAGAAGGAAGAGGATTAGTAAATAAGGATAATAACATTGTTACAAATCAGCAGTTTAAAAAATTAATAGGAAATAGGTTTCCTAAGGAGTTGAAAGAGATTATTCAAAGGTGGAGAAAAGATATAAATATAAATTCTGAGGAAATAGTTGTGTGTCCGATATGTGGAAAAATTATTTATAACATATTTGGATATGAAAACTATTGTAGTGATATATGTCAGTATTATATGCAAAAGGATAATCTTAGTTTTGAAAATATTAAAATTGATATTTCAAAACAATATAGTGAATTTACAAATGGAATTTATCAATACATTTTGCTTCCTAATATAGGTGAAAAGCTTATATACGAACATTTGTTGCGGTTCCCTGAAATAGAGGTAGAGATAAGCCCTAATATGGATGAGTATGATATTAAAGTACAAATTGATGATACAGTAATAAATGTTGATGTTAAGGATGTAAGCAATCCGTATACACTTGTAGAGTTATTAAAAAAAAATAATGGAATTAAAAAATTATTGCATTCTAGAAATGAAAAAAGGTATTTAGTTGTTCCTAATCATAGAAAAAGCATTTATAAAAGAAAAGAGAACAGAGACTATAAGAAGACCTTAAGAAGTATTTTCTATAATGAAGGAATTGATATTACCGTAATTTATGAAAATGAATTGTATAAGAAAATAGAAAATATTTTAGAAAAGTAATATAGAGGTAAAAGATGAGTAATAAAAAGAGTTTTAACAAAGAAGTTGCTGACTTACTTTTAAGAAAGCAAGTTAGCATGAAAGCAGATAATTTTATATATCTAGAAATTATTTTAGATATTATTTATGAAATAGAAATAAAACCGAAGGATGGATGGATATTATTAACACAATATTATAAATATCTCCTAAGCCATACCACAATAAAAAATAGTAGTAATTATTTATATTATTTAAGAAAAAAATGCCACCATTTAGCCAATAAGTTAAATTGGGAAAGAGTTCTAAGTGAATATTTTGATATTATACCTGAGTTAAGAAAATTTTCATATGAAGAAAATGCTTTAAAGAAGCTTAAGTTAAAGTATCTTCCAAATAGAAATGAAAATTATTTAATTATCTTAGATAAAATAAAAGAAGATAAAATAATTAAACCATTTATGCATAGTGGTGGAAAAGCTAAATATTTCAGAATTTTAAGAACAAATACAAGTAATAAATCGAATGAAAATAAAATAATTAAAGATTTTGAAATAAAAAAGTCCTACACTGAAAGAGATATTAAAACTTTAGATAAGTATAGAGCGAAAAAAGAGTTATTTATACCTAAGAATATAAGCTGGAAAGATATATATGATAGGATGGGATATATATGGAAGGATAGACCAGAGTTTAAAATTATAGATAAAAAGTTAAATCAAAATCCTAAAATATTATACAATGAGCAGCTTCATATAATAGGAGAAGTTGGTCAAGGAAAATCAAACTATAAAATTTCAGAAACATTTAGATTAGTAAAAGAATTTAATGCTAAAGTTGGCATAGTTGAGGTTAATGTAGATGATGTTATTAAAACAACTAAAGCATTGAGGAAAGTAGGATTAAAGGCAATACCCATTTTAGGAAAATCAAACCTTGAAAAACATGCAGATAATTATATTCAAGTAGCTTCTAGAAATATAAAGTCAATTGGTGATATAGGAAATGATGAATATAAAGAACTTGAATATTTAACAGGATATTGTACCGTTGCAGCTATAGCAGGAGACAATGAAATAGTAACTAGAGAATTTCCATGTAAAAATATATTAAATGAGGATGAAGAAAATAAAATATGTCCATTATATTCAAATTGTGGATATTTTAAGAGGTTTTTAGATTTATATGATGCAGATGTTTGGATTGCAACTCCATATAGTTTAATTAATACAACTATACCCAAAGTAGTAGATCCTTATGAAAGAACTTTTTATGAAGCTTTTCATGATCTATTAGATATTGTAATTGTTGATGAAGCCGATGGAGTTCAAAGAATATTCGATTCATTATTTTTAAATAAAGAAAAATTGAATGGAGATAATGATGATATTTTAACGAAGTTTAAAGAACTTGATGAAATTATTCAAAGGTCAAATATATCTAACAGAGAGAGTTTAGCTTATACATGGCAAATGAACTATAAACATATATGTATGTTAATTCCCAAAGTAACAAGATTGATTGCTAATACTGAAATATTGCATAGCTTTTTAAGAAGAGAGGTTATTACATCTTTTAGCTTATTTAGTGATATTAAAGAAGGTTTTAAAATTGAACAGTATCCACAAAATATAAAAATAGTACAAAAGATCGATGAGTACTTTGAGTTTACCAATACTTATGATATAGAAGTAGAAAGTATAAAGCATGAATTCTGTGAGTTATATAACGAATTATTATGGCTACATAATGTTGGAAATGTAGAAGAAGAAGCCATGGTGAAAATTGAAGAATTATTTGAAAAATATGAAGTTACAATCCCTGCCGAAAAGAAAAAAGAGTTATTTTATGCAAAATTTGAATTATTTCTATATTTAGTTCAATTAGATTTCTATTTTAAGGTGCTAAGTCGTGATTATCCCGTTTTGATGGAGCAGTTAAGTACAGGGTATGAAAAAATTAATGTTTATGAAGGTGTAAGAAAATCACTAAGAACATTTCTTACAGAAGCAATGACTGGAACTATATTTGGATATAAGTTTACGCCTGCAGATAGGAATGAAAAGCAAAAAGTTGATATTTTTAGATACTCTGGTGTTGGTAGAAAGTTATTAGATAACTTTCATGAGTTAAAAAAAGAAATTAATATTAAAGGACCAGCAGTTGTGGTTTTATCTGGTACTAGTGTTGCACCAGGATCAGGACATTATGATTTAATGAAGTTCCCTGAATATATAATAAAATCCTTTGACAATGAATCTAAAATTAATCAGAATATTAACTTTAAATATGATAGTCAAGGAAAATTAATAAAAGTCTCAGGACTAAATGGAGAGGAGCGAGCAAAAGCATTAAGAAGAATAACTAAAGAGTTGATAAGGGATATTAGATTAGAGTTGCGTTATTGGAATAAATATAACGATATTAAATCGAGAGATAGAAAAGTATTACTTATAGTTAATAGTTATGATAACTGTATTGAAGTTGGAAATACATTGAATTCAAGTGGATTAACTTATAAAGTTTTAAGTCGAAACTGTAAAAAAGAAAATGATTATCCAAAGGAATTATTAAATAATTTTGCAAATGAATCAGATAATGCAGATATATTAATTGCTCCCCTAAATGTAATAAGCAGAGGGTACAATATATTAAACGAGTTTGATAAATCATATTTTGGATCAGTCTTCTTTTTAGTTAGGCCGTATATGGTTCCTGATGATTTGGAATCTTATTTTCAAATAATAAATTCAAATTTAGAATTATACATTCAAGAATGTAAGAAAAAGGACTTAGACCTTGGAGAAGCAATGAAATTAATAAGAAAAAATAGCTATATAGATCTTAATAATATTTCACAAAATAAATATTGGAATGATCTTGAACCAGTGTTTAGAAAAAACTTAGCATGGTTTACCTTAGTACCAATAAAGCAAACTATTGGTAGACTTCAAAGAGGGGGAACGAACTGTCGTGTGTTTTATTGTGATGGGGCCTTCGCACCTAACTCTTAAGCCCCTGAATGATAT
>NZ_DJBA01000063.1:0-20846 GCF_002435615.1 Clostridium sp. UBA5988
AAAATAAAGGGGTTAATCCGCTAAGTATGCAAATAATGAAATGATTACAAGAAAAAATAGTATGTTAGGTGAATGGTGTGATATTTTGCTTGAGGGTAAAAATGATATATTTATCCAAGAACTATATGGCAAGTTTTCAATAGGAGTTGAGAAAATGATATGCGAAGCAAATGAAAGATTAATGGGGGTGGAAGAGAATGAATAAAGATAATATACAGTTATTTTCTTTTGAAATTAATGAAAACACTATTATTGATAGAACGATATACTTAATTAAATTTCCACAAGAATTGAAGGATTTAATAATTAGAATTAAGGAATTAAAAGCAAAGGAATTTGGATATAAATTTGCATTGAAGGGTCTTGAAAAAATAGTGAAAAATTACTGCAGGTATATTTTATGCGTAAATAATAACCTTAATGAGTTATTATTTAAAGATGCTATTTGGATATACTCGTCATCCAAATTTGACTTAGAGGGATTAAAGTTGCACTTATGTGAGTGGATTAATTTAGAGTTAGGCAAAGTTGTAAATTGTGATGAAGAATTTTATTTAAAAGAAGATCTTGAATGGTATGGGCAAATGACAACAAAAGAATTGTTAAGATGTAATTATAAAATATACGATATTATTCCTCAACTATATGCTCGTGACATATGTAAGGAAAAGCTTTATTTTAAAAGTCTTGAAAAATCTTTTAAATTTTATCCATTGATTGAGGAAAATGATGTTAGATTAATCTCTGAAATAATTAATAAAATCTTTGTGGAACCTTTTTCATATAGAATAGATATTGATTTAGTAAATCCATATGACTTAAATGATAAATATTTTTTAAATGTAAGATTAGGAAGGAAAGTCTGGAGAGATTATTCATATTTTGAAGAAGAGAAAAACTATGTTTCATCTAAAGAGAATACATCAGCATATATCTTTAAAAAAGATCAATTTGCAAGTAATCAAGAAATAACATTTATACAATGTTATTTTACGAAGAAAGATAATGTAGTTAAATGGACTAAGGGTTATGATCAAATTTATGCTGATAATATAGGAATTAATATTAATGAGTTAGTTAAAAAACCAGATAAATTTATGGACTTTGATTCAGATATTATTTGCTTAATAACAAATAATTCAAAAAAAACAAGAGTCAAACTTGGGGTAGGAATGGAAGAACGAAGGGATTTATTTAATATAATTAAAGAATTATATCCTGGGTTATCCCCTAGAGAAGAGATAAGGGGAATAAACTATATTAGGGAAGGAAAAAGCTTAAATATAAAAGAGTTAGAGAAGGATACAAAGATTAAGGGCTTAAAACTAAATAAAACTTTGAAAAAACCATTATTATTTCATAAGGGTTCAAAAATGAAAAAAATGATTATAGATGTCGTATCCAGTAATAAAGAGTTATTTGAGGATAGTATAAAAATAAGCTCAATAATATTAGGATTAGAAGTTATTGAAAAGAGATATTTTACAAGCCAAGGCATAGAAGTTATATTTAGATTATTAGATAGTGATGTTACAAGACAGTTAATGGTTAGTGAAGATAAAAAAGAAAGACTTTCAGAAATAGTAGAGCATGTTTACGAAGAAGTAGAAAGTAATATACAAAGAATAGCGTTAATTGATATACCACCATATCACTCAGAAAAAGAGGCAAAACAGCTTGATCCAAAGCAGTTAATTAGGGTAGCTTATAAAAGTTGTGGAATATTAACTCAATTTATAAATGGATATAATTCTGAAAAGGATAATTATAAACTTCAAAGTGCTTTAATTGATATTTATTATGCAACAGGGTTTTTAAATAGCGAGTTCTATGAAAAGAAATATGACGATAAAGTTTTACTGGGAATCGATTTAATACCGGGTTGTAACGTTAAAATTTTTGTTATAAGTAAAATAGAAAATGGAACAACGCATTATAAACTGTATAAAACTGATAAATGGATTAAAGTTGATGAGCTAATATACTCTTTGGATAATGAAAGAATAGATAAGCACATAAAGGATTTAAGATTTAGTAAAAGAGATGAGTTAGAGATATGGATTTATGACGTTATTCAAGAAGTAATTGATAGTACTCAAAATGAAGTATATATTTATTGTGATGCAACCTTAAGAAAACGTTACTGGACATTCCTTACAAATAAAAAATTTAATACTGATGAATTAAAAGTTTTGGATGAGAGTAATAAAATATTCTTTATTAGAATAAATTCAACAGATGAAGTGCCTGATTATAATATAGGGAATGTAGTTAAAATGGCTAAAGGTTTATTCTCAAATGATTATGAAACATTTTATATGGTAGGTAAAAGAAGTGATACAATTCAAATAAATTTGAAATGGAATAAGTATGAAAGTCCAAATACATTATTACTTAAGCAAAGATTAAGTGAAATGGTTATTATAGGTGGAGATGAAAATAAAAGAGTTGATATAGCAAAAGAAAGTTATTTTATGAGAAAATTAATTCCAACCTATGATAGTGAGGTATCACTTCCGTTACCGATGTATGTTATAAAAAGATTAACAGAATATATTACTGCAGTTAGAGAAAGTAATTAATGAATAGTTTCTTTCTAACTTTGTAAATAAGCTTAAAAATGATATTAGTGTGAATTAAATTTTTTTAAAGATAGTAAGGAATTTGTTATATGTATTAGATGATAAAACAATGTAAGTGTAAAAGATTTGACGTGTTGAATTCTTTAAATTTAAAATTGTATAATTATACCCAGTAGGACTAGCTGTTGTTGGACTACTGGGTTTTACAAACTAATTTAACTATTATTTTTTAGATATTGAAATTTTAACTTGGATCGGAAGTGTTGCCTACCAATTATCAACTCTAAAATAAACACCTAACATCATCTATTTTATGGTATTGGACAATTTAGGTTACGTAAACTAATATATGAAAAAAATTATTTTACTAATCTATCCATTTTTGACTATCTCCAATGTATAATTCTGAGAGAATACACACATGGTAGTATCAGTCCTTTGAGTGAAATATTCTTGAAAGTGGATTGTATCTACACCTAGAAAAAGTCAATTTTATTTCTAGTCTAAAATTATTAGCTAAGTATGTATTAATTTAAGAAAATTACTGTGGTATAATTTTAGATGTATAATTAATAGAATATGATTCAATAGTTACAATGTAACTATTTGTTTTTAACTGTATGGAGGAATAAAAAATGGTAGTAGAAAGCAAACTTATGCTTGAAGTTAAAGCTATTCTTAAAGGCTTTGGGGATAAGTATTTTGATGGAGATAAACTAAAAAGGCACAAAGTTACAGAAGATTTAAACGCTTATGATGAATGCCTTATACAAAGCCTATTAAACAATGAAACTATAAATAGGGACTTTGTTATATCAGTAAATGGTAAAGAGATATTTAAGTTAAATGAGTTTATAGATATGTTTCAATATAAGGAATTCTGGCAAGATAGCTACACAAACTACGCTAATAAGATAGGTCTTACAGTTGGTGGAAAGTTTATAGATGAATGTGACGATGTTGTTCTTGATTTTCCATATAAAGACACAGTCTTAAAAGCTGGAATGACTAAGGAAGATAAACCAAAAGAAGACTTAGCTTCTAATGAAATATTTTTAAATGAAACTATTGCAAAAAATGAGATAGACGTTCTTTTTGATAAGAAGATATTTAAGAATGTAAAAAAATATAGTTCTAAAGGGATACAACCAGTATCAGAATTTAAAGAAGATGACAATTTGATTATAAAAGGTAATAATCTAATTGCTCTACATAGCCTTAAGGATAGGTATGCTGAAAAAATTAAGCTTATATATATAGACCCACCGTATAATACAGGTAGCGATAGCTTTTTATATAATGATAAATATAACCATTCAAGTTGGCTAGCATTCATGAAAAACAGACTAGAAATTGCACGAGATTTATTAAGTGATGATGGTAGTATTTGGGTTACTTTAGATGATAAAGAGGCCCCATATGCACGAGTATTAATGGATAGTGTATTTGATAGAAAAAATTATGTAAATTCTATAACATGGCAGCACTCTGATAATAGCAACAATAATGCCCTTGTGTTCTCTGAAGATTACAATACAATTCTTGTTTATTCGAAATGTAATAATTGGAAACCAAAATTTTTAAATGATGAAAGTAAAAGAAGCCATTTTAAAAATCCTGATAACGACCCTAGAGGACCATGGTTTGATGGCAATCCAGTCAATAATCCTGGATTACGTGTTAATCTACAATTTGATATAACAACTCCAAATGGTAATATTATAAAACATCCAACAAATGGTTGGAGATGGTCAAAAGAAACTATGCAAGAGAAATTTCAAACTGGAGAATTAAGATTTTCTAAAGATCAAACACGAGTAATACGTCGTACATATTTAAATGAGATGGAAGGATTGCCTCCTTCTAATTTATGGACTAATTTGAAAAAGACAGGACACACACGTGCCGCTAAATATGAGCAAAAAAAATTATTTCCGGACTTTGTGACAACAAGTCTTTTTTCTACTCCAAAACCAGAGCTACTTCTAAATTATATTGTTGAACTTTCAACTAATGAAAATGATATTGTTCTAGATTTTTTTATGGGAAGTGCCACAACTCAATCTGTAGCAATGAAGATGAACCGTCATTTTATTGGAATAGAACAGATGGATTATATTAATGAATTTTCAGTACCTAGACTTCAAAAAGTAATAGAAGGCGAACAAGGTGGTATTTCAAAAGATGTAAATTGGCAAGGTGGTGGAAGCTTTGTATATGCCGAACTTTTTGAAAAAAATGCAGGCTTTATAAAAGATATTTTAAATGCTGAAACTATAGACGACCTAAAAAGGGTATATAATATCATGGAAGAAGTAGGTGACTTAGACTTTAGAGCTGATTTGTCAAAACTTGATTGGTCTATGTCTTTTGAAGATAATCAAAAATTACTTATAAAGATAATAGATAAAAACCAACTTTATTTTAATTATTCAGAGATTGACGATAGCGAAGTTAGTAAATGGCTAAGTGATGAGGAAATATCCTTCAATAAAAACTTTTATGAAGATTTGGAGGGATAGACTATGGCTAAAACAAAAGGAAAAATAAAAGAGCTAGAACTTCCTACCTTAAAGCTCATGAAAAAGCAAGATGCTATATCATGGGAAAATGTAAATGGTGAAGCTGTGAAAAGACACTATGTTGTACCAGAATATATTATTAAAAATTTAAAACATCTTCTAAGACCTTATCAACAGGAAGCTATAAGATATTTTCATTACTCTCAACAATTAAATGGATCAGATGAATTATACAATCATCTTCTATTTAATATGGCAACGGGGGAACGTGTCATAATAGTGACAGGGTGTATAAACATTTTAATATCAAGGGTTTCAGGAACTTTAACTAAATATTATTCATACATTGCTTAAAGTAATTAGGATCTAATTGCTGTGAGCAGTGCATGAGGGTATATATGCTGCAAGAGAAAAGGAGGTTATTATAATATGAATTCTCTTACTATTGTCCGGAAAGCTGTAAAAAATAAGAAATAGAGGGAAAATAATATATATCTAAAATTAAATATAGAAAATGAATAGGCAAAGTTGGGGTTTGATCAATTATAGACCAATATAAACTTCGCTTTTTTTGTATCTAAAACAAAAATTAAGGAAAATTATAAATCCTAAATGTAATGTAAAATAAAGGGTTACAAAGGTTTGGAATTAATAATAGATAGGATAATAATGAAATTTGTATTGAAAAAGGAAAATAAATATGCTAATATAGTTCAATAAAGAACCATATTGGAAAATGAGGTGAAATTAAGTGAAAAGCGATATAGTTAATAACAAAAACAGTCTTTTTTTAATATTTAATTGGAAGATAAAAAAGGTGTATGAAAAAATGTTTTATCAACTAACAGAGGAATTAGAATTGACCCAAAATGAAATAGATGTACTTCTATTTTTGAATAATAATAGTCCACTTGACACTGCAAGGGATATAGCGAGATATCGTGCCATGTCAAAGTCTATGATATCAAAATCTGTAGATTCTTTATATAGAAAAGGTTTTTTAGAATATGAGATAGATGAAACAGATAAAAGATGTATTCATCTAAAAATCAAACCTGCTACTAATTCAATTGTAAAAAAATTACATGAAGTTCAAAAAGAATTTTTTAATATTCTTACTTCTAATATATCTGAAGAAGAACATAAAGCAATGGAAATAGTATTAAATAAAATGTATGAAAACATCATTGATGAACTTGAAGAATGAGAGGAAGATAGAAGAAATGGAAAATAAACAACAAAGTGAATTAGGCACTAAAAGTATAAAAAAATTACTTTTTAGTATGGCTGTTCCTGCAATTACAGCACAGATTATCAACCTTTTGTATAATTTGGTTGATAGAATGTATATTGGGCATATTCCAGAAGTTGGAGCTACTGCTTTAACTGCAGTAGGCGTTACAATGCCAATAATTATGGTTATATCAGCATTTGCTGCTTTAGTTAGTATGGGTGGTGCACCACGTTCCTCAATTATGATGGGAAAAGGGGATAAGGATGCTGCTGAAAAAATACTAGGAAACTGTACCACTGCATTAGTATTGATTTCAGTTACATTAACAGCAGTAGTTTTGATATTTGGGGAGAAAATGTTAATGGCATTTGGGGCCAGTGAAAATACTATAAAATATGCCTTGGATTATTTGAAAATTTATGCTTGTGGAACATTGTTTGTACAACTTTCTTTAGGTCTAAATGCATTTATTACAGCACAAGGATTTGCAAAGACAAGTATGTTTACGGTACTAATTGGAGCAATATTAAACATCATATTAGATCCAATATTTATTTTTGGGTTTAATATGGGAGTAAAGGGTGCAGCTTTAGCAACTATAATATCACAGGGAGTTTCTGCATTATGGGTTATAAAATTTCTTATAGGAGATAAGACTTTATTAAAAATCAAGAAAAAGTATTTAAAGATAGATTTTAAAGTATTATTACCCTGTATAGCCCTTGGACTAGCACCATTTATTATGCAATCAACAGAAAGTATTTTAATGATATCATTTAATACATCTCTACTTAAATATGGTGGGGATTTAGCAGTAGGGGCCATGACCATCCTATCAAGTGTTATGCAGTTTTCCATGCTACCATTAGTTGGACTTACCCAAGGAGCCACACCAATTATTAGCTTTAACTATGGAGCAGGTAATGGTAAGAGGGTTAAGGAAACATTTTTGTTACTACTTAAGATATCTTTGATTTATTCAGTAGGCTTGTGGACAATCACAATGTTATCACCACAAATATTTGCTAAAATGTTTACTAAGGATGCTGAGTTGATTAATACTTCTATTAAAGCAATGAGAATTTACATGGCTGCTTCTTTGCTATTTGGAATTCAAATAAGTTGCCAACAGACTTTTATTGCCTTGGGAAATGCAAAGACATCAGTATTTTTAGCTATTTTGCGTAAGATAATCCTTTTAATTCCCCTAATATATGTATTACCTTTATTTTTAGAAAACAAGGTAGATGCAGTATTTTTAGCAGAACCAGTAGCTGATATTATTGCTGTTACAATAACAAGTATAATGTTTACTATTCAGTTTAAAAACGTATTAAAGGAACTAGATTACCAAAAACTTTAATTTAAGGAGCGATGACAATGTTTTATCCTTTTAGTTATTTTAGATTTGATCCAACCATGATTATTTTAATTCCAGCAGTTATTTTAACCATATATGCCCAAAGCAAAGTACAATCAAATTTTGCTAAATATTTGAGAGTACCGACACAAAAGGGATATACAGGAGTTCAAGTTGCAAGGAGATTATTAGATCAACATGGTTTGCAAAATATACCAATTGAACTTTCAAGGGGTAAGTTAAGCGATCATTATGATCCAACAAAACAAATTTTGAGACTATCCCAAGAAGTATATGAAGGACATTCCATAGCTGCTGTAAGTGTAGCTGCTCATGAGGTGGGACATGCTATTCAGCATGCTAATGGATATATTCCATTATCTCTAAGAAATATGGTTTTTCCTATAGCTAGATTTGGCTCTTCTGCCGCTTGGCCATTTATTATGATAGGATTACTGATTCCTAGTTTAGGTAGCTTAATGAACATAGGTATTCTGCTTTTTGGAGCTGCAGTTGTATTTCAAATAATTACACTTCCAGTAGAGTTTAATGCAAGTAGCAGAGCCTTGGAACTACTTGATACCAATGGTTTTGTAGTGGAAAATGAAATCAATGGATCAAAGAAGGTACTTCAAGCCGCAGCCTTAACTTATATAGCAGCTATGGCAAGTGGTATAGCACAATTATTAAGACTTATTATGATCAGAAATAGAAATAATCAAGAATAAAAAGAGAAGATAATATGAAATTAAAACCCTAAATTATTAAATTTTCATAATATGCATTATTTAAATATATTTATAGTAGGATGGATTAGAGAAATGACAAGAAAAATTATACTGTCTTATATAACCTATGTCCTGATAGGATCTGTTTTAATATTTGCTATACCCAGGAATGTATCACCAGAATATGCGGAAAAATCTAACTATGAGAATTATTACTCTGATGAAGTAGGAGCAGACAGGGCTATTATATTAGATAACCCTTTAGAATCTGGACTTGCTAGATTGTTTATAATAGAAAATGCAAAGGAAACTCTAGATGTCTCTTATTTTTCCATTGAAAGAGGGGAAACACCAAATATATTTTTAGGGGCTCTGTTTGATGCGGCTGATAGGGGAGTCCAAGTAAATATCCTATTAGATGGAATATTTCATGGACTTAGGGGAGCCAGAAGATCTACTATCTATACAATATCTAATCATCCTAATATGCATTTAAAGTTTTATGAAAAATTTAATCCCCTACTTCCCTGGACAATTAATAACCGAATGCATGATAAATACATTGTAGCAGATAATAAGATATCAATTATTGGCGGGAGAAATATTGGGGACAAATACTTTGCCCCAGAATGGTACAAAAAGTCAATTACTAATGATAGGGATGTAGTAATAATAAACTTTAGTGAAGATAATGAAATAAGTGCAGTGGATGAAATGTCAAGTTATTTTAATGAGATTTGGAACCATAAGTATTCTCAGGATGTAAATCTATGGACTAGAAGTATATTTAGAAAAAAGGCCGAGGACAGTGCTAATAGTATGAGGGAAAAGGCAAATAAAGCTAGGGAATTATATAAAGAACAATTTAAAAATGTACCAGATTTATATAATATTTCTTTGCCTACAAATAAAGTAACCTTTATTCACAATCCTATTGAAAGATTTTCTAAGGAACCTTGGTGTTGGTATGAATTAGTTCAACTATGTAAGGGAGGAGAGGACTCCACATTTATCCAAAGCCCATACATTATACCAAGTAAAAAAATGACCAAGGATTTAATAAACAAAGAAGAACTAGAAAATATGAATATTACCTTTCTAACAAACTCCCTAGCTAGTACACCAAATTTACCGGCATTTTCGGGGTATCAAAATTATAGAAAGAAAATGGTAGATAATAAAATCAATATATTAGAAACTCAATCATCAAATTCTATACATTCTAAGGCTTTTGTAATAGATAATGATATTGTGGCTATTGGTTCTTTTAATTTAGATGCTAGAAGTGCTTTTTTAAGTACAGAATCCATGGTTGTAATTCATAGTGAAGAAGTAGTAGAGGAATTTGGTAGAAATATATCTAATTATACGGATGAAAGCTTATTAGTAAATGAAGATTATAAATATGTAGAAAATGTAAAAGTAGAGGAAAAAGAAGTAAATTTAATAAAAATAATACTAGTAAAAATCTTAGCTATTCCTCTTAGATTTGTTGAATATCTATTATAAAGTGTATAGCTAGAAGTTGATGGGTATAAAGTTCCATAGTTATAGATAGGGGGTTATGAAATGAGGATACTAAGATTAATTAGTAATAGAGTATCTATTACTACGGTGTTATTATTGGGACAGATTACCTGGTTTATATTTTTTTTAATCAAACTAACTAGATATTCTGTAATAATTAGTGCTGTTTTTTCTTTATTAAGTTTAATCATGGCTTTACATATTGTAGTTAAGGACGATAATCCATCATATAAAATTGCTTGGATTATATTGATTATGGCTTTACCTTTATTTGGAGGACTATTTTATCTGTTTTTTGGAAACAAGAGACCTTCTAAAGGTATGAGGACCCTATTAGATAGGGAGCATCAAAAAATTGTCACCATGTTAGAAATAGATGATGAAATATTAGGGGAAATAGGGGCTCAAGATCAAAGGTTAATGGGTACCTTTAAATATCTTCAAGAAAAAAATAAATTCCCCCTATATAAAAATACGGAAAGCACATATTATTCTTCAGGAGAAACAATGTTTAAAGATATGCTTATAGAATTAAAAAAGGCAGAGAAATTTATTTTTTTGGAATACTTTATAATTCAAGAAGGAAAGATGTGGGGAGAAATCCTTAAGATTCTGGTGGAAAGAGCCAATGGGGGTGTAGATGTTAGACTAATATACGATGACATAGGATCTCTATTTTTACTTCCTAAGGATTTTAAAAAACAGATGGAAGATATGGGAATAAAATGTATGCCATTTAATAAGTTTAGACCCTTTCTTTCCTTAGTTATGAATAATAGGAATCATAGAAAGATGTTAGTTATAGATGGTCATAGTGCATTTACAGGAGGCATCAATATAGCAGATGAGTATATAAATGAAATAGAGAGATTTGGATATTGGAAGGACACTGGAGTAAAACTAAAGGGAGAAGGGGTATGGAGCTTTACTTTAATGTTCTTAGAAATGTGGAATGCCTTTAATAAAACAGATGATATATATGGTGATTTTAAGGTCTGTAAGAAAGATTTAAAAAAATATGAATCCCATGGCTATATCCAGCCCTATTCTGACTCACCAATTGACAATGAAGCCCTAGGAGAAAATGTTTATATAGAACTTCTATCCCAAGCAAAAAAATATGTATATATATTTACACCTTATTTAATTGTTGATAATGAAATGAAGCATGCCTTATGTATGGCTGCAAAAAGGGGTGTAGATGTAAGGATAGTTACTCCTGGAATTCCCGATAAAAAAATCATTTACAGACTGACCCGCTCAAACTATGATCCTCTTTTAAAAGCAGGTGTAAGAATATTTGAATATACACCTGGATTTATGCATGCAAAAAGTTATATTTGTGATGATGAAATAGGAGTAGTAGGGACAATAAATATGGATTATAGAAGTCTATATTTACATTTTGAATGCGGGGTTCTTATGTATAGAACCCAGGCAGTAAGAGACTTGAAGAAGGATTCTATAGAAACAATAAAAGCAAGTAAGGAAATAAGTATAGAAGATACCAAAAAAGGAGTTTTAGGAAGATTATTTGATGCCTTCCTTAGATTAATTGCACCATTAACTTAGAAAAAGCTCTCATAAATTCAAAGATAATAATATATATAAATCATACCTTTATTTATATTAATTCTGGTTTTGGGGTACTGGAAACTAGAGTATCCATAACCTGTTTTACGTTACTATTTTGGTCTTTATTTGTTTTAACTTGTCTGTTCATAATAGGTTCATAGTTTTTCTTTATTATAGCTAATATTGGCATAATTAAACCAGCTATGATATGGTATGCTTTGATATAAAAGGTTAAAATATTATTAAGAGAGTTGAAATTGTGAAAAAAATAAAAGAAACAAATGAAATGGAAATAGAAAAGATTCCAAAGTTATTGCTTAAGTTTTCTCTACCTGCCATAATTGGTCTGATAGTTAATGCTATGTATAATATAGTAGACAGTATGTTTGTAGGTCGTGGTATAGGAAATCTGGGGCTTGCTGGAGTAACCGTAAGTTTGCCTGTTGTTACAATATATATGGCTTGTATTATGTTAATCGGCATGGGTGCTACCTCACTTATATCGATTCGTTTAGGTGAAAAAAAGGGAGATGACGCTGAAAAGATTGTAGGAAACGCCTGTGTATTATTTTTAATGATTGGTCTTAGTTTATCTGCAATTGGAATAGTATTGCTTAAGCCAATATTGGTTTTCTTTGGTGCTAGTCCAGCAGTACTGCCATACGCTTTGGATTATATGAGAATTATCTTAGCCGGTAGTGTATTCTTCGCAATTGGAACTGGAATGAATAACTTTATCCGTGCTGAGGGTAATCCTAAGATAGCAATGAATACTATGCTAATTGGAACAGTTACTAATATCATACTAGACTATATATTTATATTTCCTTTTGGTTGGGGAATTAAAGGAGCAGCCCTAGCAACTATTATTTCCTATGGTGTAACTAGTGCTTGGGTCTTATACCATTTCATCGCAGGAAATAGTAGATTAAAAATTCGACTTGAAAACCTTAGACTTGAAAAAACAATAATTAGGTCAATAGCTATAATAGGTTTTCCCTCATTTATACTACAGGTTGCTGGTAGTGTTCAACAAACAATACTTAATAAAACTTTAGCTGAATATGGTGGTGATCTATCCCTAGCTGTTATAGGAATAATAATGAGTATTACAACCTTCCTAGTAATGCCAGCCATGGGTATTAGTCAAGGTGCCCAACCTATAATAGGATATAATTATGGAGCCAAAAAATTTGACAGGGTTAAGGACACTTTGAAATTATCAATTGCATCAGCTACTGTTATAGTAACTCTTGGATATATAGTTTCCAAGATTTGGCCTGTACAATTGATTGCATTATTCAATAAAAAACCTGAGTTGATTGAATTAGGTACTCATGCTATGGGAATATTTTTCTTGTTTATACCCTTAGTGGGTGTTCAAATGGTTAGTTCTACTTATTTCCAGGTTCAGGAAAAACAGATGTTATGGCAGCTATAATACTATATCTTTATACAGAAATGGAATACACAAATTTTATATTCGTAGTAAATACTAATGGAGTACTTTCTAAGACAAGGGACAACTTGATTAAGAAAAATTCATCAAAACATCTATTTAAAGATAAGATAGAAATTGACGGCAAACGTATAACTATCAAAGAAGTTGAACGATTTCCAGTTAGTAGAGAAATAAATACAATTTACCTTAAGCTCTCCACAATTCAAAGTCTTGCAAATGAGATAAATGTGACTAAAGAAGGAGGGCTTACAATAGAGGAACTCTCTAAAGAAAAACTAGTAATTTTAGGAGATGAAGCACACCACTATAGTGCTTATACTAAAAAAACTTTAACTTCTGTGGAAAGTAAAGAAAAAAGTTGGGAGAATACTTTAGATATTATAAGACAATCAAATTCAAAAAACAGACAACTTGAATTTACGGCTACTATTGATATTGAAGAAGATAGATTCTTATATGAAAAGTATAAATATAAGATTATATACAGATATGGGTTAGATCAATTTATTAGAGATAAATACTCTAAAAAAGTATTTAGACTAGAAGCTAATTCAGAGGATACTGACAAGATGCTCAATGCAGTCTTGTTAAGTCAATATAGAAAGATAGTAGCTAAGAAATATGGTGTTATTGAATTTAAGCCTGTTCTTATGTTTAAATCTAATTCCATTAAGGTTTCAAATGCAAGTTATGATACATTTAACTATCTCATAAATGATTTAAATGTTGAAGATTTAAAAAAGTTTATAGATAAAAATATTAATACTACAAGTAGTACTATGAAAAGAGTCTACAGCTACTATAAAAATGAGGATTTAGCACATACCATAACTACTATTAAGAGAGATTTCTCAAAAGAGAAAATTATAAATGTTAATGATAGTACTAAGGGGATATTGGAAGACAAAAACTTCACCCATATCTTAAATTCTCTTGAGGATGATGAAAATCCATTTAGAGTGGTCTTTGCAGTTGCAAAACTCAGTGAGGGTTGGGACGTTTTAAATCTTTATGATATAGTAAGAATAAGTGAACAGGCAAAATCAACAAGTGCAGCAACCATGAGTGAGGTACAACTTATAGGACGTGGTGCAAGATACAATCCTTTTATTTTTGAAAATCAAATTTCTTATACAAGAAGGTTTGATGATTTACGATATAATGATAATATGGAAGACTTAAAACTTCTTGAATCTCTACATTATCATACAATTAATGATAAGGATTATATCAATAATTTAATAAAAGCGTTAGATAAGATAAAACTAACAGTTGAGGATGATAATGATTTTGTTATATTTGAAACTGATGTAAAATCTAACTTTAAAACATCTGAAGCATATAAAACTGGTAAGCTATACTATAATGAGGTTGAAGATGTACCTGTAGAAGAATATAACTCACTTAGTTCTTTTGGTATAGATAATATTTATGAGGCTAATATGTTAAATGTTATATCCGAAGCTGAATATGTGGAATATACCGAACAAGGACAATATAAAAAAATACCGGTACTTAGAAATAGTGAGACTGACAAAAGGATTTTGAAGAAATCACTAGCTAGAAATAGTTTCTTTGAGTTTAGTAACTTAAAGAACTTTATACCTACTTTAAAGTCAAAAAGTGAGTTTATAAATAATGAAGAATGGTTAGGAAATCTGAAAATAGATGCAATTGTATCATTTGATACAGAAGTACTATCACCTTTAGAAAAACTACTAGCCACAGAAAAGTGCCTTAGATATATTCAAGGTAGAATTAAGAGGAATTTTAGTAAAAAACGTGGTACTAATAAATTTATTTCCATTGATATAAAAGATGTAGTTACATCTTATAGCAAAAAGGTATCTAAATCATATAATAGAAAACCTATGGAGGAAATCATACAAAAGTACCCTATGCCTGAGCAGAAATGGTTTGTATATGAAGATGCAATAGTTGATGGATTAGAGAAGGATTTAATAGAATTAATTAAAAGGTTAGTTACAACATTAGAAAAAAAATACAATGAAGTCTATTTAATCAGAAATGATGAAAGACAGTTAGGATTTAAACTTCATCAGTTTAAGGCTAAAAAGTTAAATTATTCTAATAATAGTTTAGATTACAAACAACAATTAGTTGCAGAATCAGAAAGAAGTTATTTAAGTTCAAGTGATGATATCACAATATATGATGGTTTTATGCCAGACTTTATTTTGTACTTAAGTAATGCAGATTATATTTATCAAGTTTATATAGAACCTAAAGGAGAACTATTAGTTTCTAGAGACTCTTGGAAACAAAATATTTTGAAGACTATTGACTCTGATAAATTTGAAATACTGGTAGAAGATAGTAATGTCAAATTATATGGTGTTAAATTCTATACAGGTAAAAATACAAAAGAATTTATATCTGATTTAGACGATAAAATATTTGATGGAAGCAGCTTGATTCAAAGCTATTAAAAATATAGATTTTGCATCGACGTTTAATTTTAAAACTGAAAAACTAAATTAGCAAAAAAAATTAAATGGTAAGGAGAATCTTTAATGGATACTCCTTAATTTTTTTATATTATAAAGTTTTTAGATGAATATATGTTGAAAATTATCATAATTAATACATTAATAATAAAATATGGTATAATAAAAATAACAGCAAAACTATGCTGGTAAAACTATGCTTAATAACTAACAAGAAATAAAGGGGGGAACTACTATGAATTTATATTATGTAAACAAAAATGCACAAACTAATGGAGATCATGAGGTTCATAAGTCAACATGTAATCATATGCCTAATAGTGAAAACTGCTTATACTTAGGAGTATTTAATACATGTAAGGAAGCAGTAAAAGAAGCTAAAAAACATTATACAAAATGCAATGGCTGCTATTATTGTAGTAATGAATGTCATACCAGCTAAATTGTTGTAAATTTTATAATAGAAATGTATAATTGATCTAATATAAAATATAGGATTTTATGCATTTCTATTTTTATATAATACTACGCATTAGAATAAAGCTAAACCATTAATTAAATGGTTTAAATAATGCTATCCATATTTTAGAAATTATAATGAAAAAAAATTCTCCACTTCACACTCTCAAGTGTATACATATTTAAATATACTAAATTTTATATAGTTAAATATGGATATATATAATTTTACCCAGGAAACTAGTTGTTAGCGTTGTGGGGGGCTTGAGGGTTTCGGAATAACAACCATAAAATGAAGGCTATAACTCATAACTTACATGTATTTTTGATTTCTGGACAGCCTACCGTTGGACATAAACTACTGTGAAACCAATTTGTTTAGATGGTTGCTGATGCTGATAGTGAACTTCAATTAAGTTAATCCAATAAAATAAAAAGTATGTTATAAAAAATATTAAAATAATAGCTGAAACGTTGTAAATTCAAGGGTTTACAGCATATTATAAATATGATAATATAAATAAGGTAATAACACAACATATTTATATTAAATAAAAGGAGGACATTATTATGGAGTTGATTTCTAAAGTAACTAATTTTCTTTTAGCATTACGTGATTTAATTGTTGTAACTATAGTGCTAATTGCAGTTATGAAAATAGTATCTTTATATTAAGTCAAAACAAGTAAATATTCCGAAGTAGAAACTTAGTTTTCATGCTTCGGAGTATATACCCATAATAATAACGAATTAACTACATATATTCTTAAAAATATTAAAGGAATATGTGTAGTTACCCCCTTAAAAGTATATAGAGTAAGTAAATTATGAAAAAAATATTTACTTACTCTATATTTTTATATTATCTAAAACTAAATTATTAGCTTTAACTATCTCTTTTTAGATCGACTTAACCATAAATTTCATGGATTTCATAACTTTGTTAGATTACCTTAGCCTATATTTTTATATAGTTTTCTCCTTTGGTTAAAGTCTTCGGATAGTACATTAATGAAAAATGGAAATTAGCTGAAGTTGAATACATATGATGGTATAATTTAAAGGTAATGAAAAATATATAAATATGTTGATTAAATGAATATATTTAAAATTTTATATAAATCCATAAAAAATCTTGGAGGTAGTTATGAAAGTTACTAAGAATAAAAAATATATTATTATAGGAGGAGTTATTATTGCAGTAGCCATTGGTGGTGGGGGATATTATATGTCCAAGCACCTTAATAAACCAGCTGGTTATTCAGAGGTTAAAAATATGAAGGCAGCTGATTTAACTACTACTTTAAGTGAAGCTCTCAAAGTAATAAACAAAGCCCAACAAACTGGTGACTGGAGTTTAGATATGGTAAAAAATCTAAATAACAGATTAATACAGGTACAGGCTAGATTAAATATGCAAGAGGATATAGGTGACTTATCTACCTTGATAAATACCTTTAAACAATGTGACTCTACCTTATATTCTTTAAGTTTTGATGAAGTAAAAGATGCCGATGCTTTTAATGAGCAATTAGAGGGTATAAACAAAGAGGCTGATAAGACTAGAGGATTACTAAAAATAGAGGACAATGCAGATTATTTTAGAGAGCGTTCATTAGATGCCTTAAAAATGCAGTGTAATGCTTTATCAAAATTAGATGGTAGTAAATTAAGGTCAGATGATGCTTTATCTGTAGGTAAAAACCTAGAAAGATTATATGATGTAGAGGGTGGTGACTTTAGTACTGAAACTTGTGAAACCCTAGCAAAAATAAAACCAGTTCTAGCTGAAGCCTATGCCAAAGCATCTGATAAAAAAGTAAAAGAGACATTCAATATGGTAGATGATATGTTGATAAACTACTGTAGTAACACAAAAGGTACACCAAGTTATGATGCTTTAATAAGACCAATAAGAGAAGGTGCAGTAGCAGCAAATACAGGGGTATCTTCAGAAGGAACAGGAGCAGGGGTAATACCATCTGATAAAAACACATACAACCTAAAATACTTCCAGGCTAGAAAAATTACCCTACCGACAGAGTATAACATTGCAGCAGGTTTAAAAGTTTTATATGGAAAACACTACTACGGTTGCAAAACTTAAGAAGAGTATGACACAATAGTAAAGATAATGCAAGATAAAGTACTTAGTAAGCCTAAGTTCGATAATGAATTCACTAAAGGTATGGAGAGGTTTGCTAATGGGGAGAGGGAAAGTGATTATTCACAGTATTCTGATTACGAACTAGCATCAAATTTAGCATTGTCAGATGAAAAAGGTGAATTAACTGCATTTGAACACATTTGGGGTAAACTTATATACCAATTAGACCCTAGTTTTAGAGATAAGTTCATGTCTGATTACAGTTTATACTTTTCAAGATTACAAGAAGTGAAGCAAGAAGCTACTTCACCAAATGGTTCTTCAAATCCTAACTCAGCTTACGATACTTTAGTTAGAAAGGTAACTGACTGTGACGCAAGTTCACATACAGAAATATTATTATTTGACATGTTAGGTTACAACACAAGAATAACTACAAATGAAAGCAGGTCACATACTGAAGCAGAAGTGCAAGTACTTCTAATAGATGGAACTACTGCATGGTTAAATATAGGTGGATTAGATGCATATCAAGATAAAGCCAACATCTGGACACCAGAAACAAAAAGTGATAGTACAGCTCGTTCATTAGATGATGATTTATAAAGGAAAGAAATAATTTTATGTATACTCTCCCCGATATTAGACATAATCCATACTAGAGGTGATTTTATGGGTTTATTTTCAGAGGAAACAACCTCTGTGTGGAGTTTTGAGGAAAGTGGAAGTTGGGCTACTCTTAGAGGGGATTATCTTGGCAATTGTAGTCCTATGGTGGTTAAGAATATTTTACTTAAGTATACTAAGGAGAATGATATAGTTCTAGATCAGTTTCTAGGAAGTGGTACAACTGCTATAGAGGCCTTACTGTTAAATCGTAAAATTATAGGTATTGATATAAACATGAGGGCTATTGATATATCTAAAGGAAGAGTAAGAGATCTATTAGGGACTGTGTTATAAAGAAATTATAGAATTAAAATAGATAATAGTATTATAATTTATTTATTCTGACACTACATTTTGATAGTGTCAGAATTATTTTTTTACATTGCCATAGTAATTTTATTTTCTAAAACATCCACCACAAAAATAAATTCTAATCAAAAAAAATCCTCCCACATCACCCCCTGAAATATATACATATTTAAATATATCCCTAGTTAAATAGAGAAAATTTTATATAGTTAAATAGGGATATATATATAATTTTACCTAGGAAACTAGTTAAAAATAAACCTATAAAACTAGTTAAATATGAACCTAGTTAACTATATAACTATATAACTATATAACTAGTTGTTGGCGCTGTGCGGGTTTGCGGGTTTTCTCAATATTTTTATATGCTTATTTATAATTGATTCCTTATAGTTACTCTAACTTTATAAATTTCTCATGCATTTCTTTTGCATATTATAAAGTAATTTCTGATGTTAATGAAGAGAGAAAAAGAAATAGTATCCTATTTAAAGTTGGAATCTTGGAAAGTGAAGTAAAATCGGTAATTAAGAAGGAGTTAAGAATAATTTTCTTTGTTCCCATATTTATAGGAGGAATGTTAGGAGTATATTTCTTATATATTATGGTATTTAATAGTGGAATCACTGAACTGTTAATGAAGAAGTCAATTATTACTCTTCTTTTAGAAATATTAATTCAGTTTATATTGTATAAAATAAGTAAAAATAAATATATAAGCGAAGTAAATAGTGTTTAATCAATGGAAGATGTTTCTACTAAATTTAAGGCATGGGATTATAGGATAATCACCATGCCTTTAAAATCATTGCTATTAAAAGAGATTACTAATATTCTCTTAGATAGGAGATACCTACTACAGCATTAGTATCAACAGTTTCATTACCACTTTCATAACTTATTATAGGATGAACCAAATTTACAATGAAATTACCTTTGCTAGAAGAAAAAAATAAATTTGTGTTTTTTATTTCATTATTTTTATTAAATTTCTCTCTTTCTTTTTTTACATCATATGGTAACACCTTGTAAATTAAATCTAAGGCCTCGTCGTAGGTTATGTCAGTTGGATTAACTTCACATGCATAGGTGTAATCATCTAATATATATCCATATTTTTTATCATCAATATTAGGGATTTCATTTAAAAGTGAACTAGATACTAAATCATCTTCACTCTCGTAGAAATAAAAGGACTCTGGTACTACTTCGTATGTTAAATCCTCTTTTTTTACATTCTTATATCTTTCTGCAATTACAGTATTATCTATCTCATCTTTGTCAGTATTATCAATAATAGGACTACTAGCAGAAATATCTTTATTTGGTTTATCTTCTTTTACATTAGGTTTATCAACACAACCTACCATTAATAAGGACATTGTTGCTATACCAATATAAATAAGTTTAAATTTTTTCATAAAAACCTCCGAAATTTTTTATAGTGATAATGGAATGATTACTTTTTTATTCTACTTAAGAAATCAAGTCTTTCATCATTGTCTTTAAAGGCTTCATAGGGTATTATCAATAAAGCTTTGTATCTCTTATTTAAGCCATCTTCTTAATTTATTAATTATCTATAATATCTAATACCACTGATGCTAATTTATATTATACCAAAAGTATCTTCTTATTAAAATATAATGGTATGAAATACAACTTATGGACTAACCCCTAAGTACATATTAAATTACTTCATATGTGATCTGAAATATATTGAAAAACTGTAGAAATAACGGATTGAAATGAATAAGAACTAATGTTTGCGTCTATAATTAATGTATAGCTATAAAATATATTTAATTTGAGCTCTTTTTACTATATAATTTAATTATAAAGGA